>CAZIFH010000092.1:0-4953 GCA_964539065.1 uncultured Candidatus Bathyarchaeia archaeon
AGTTACAGTGAAATCTAAACCAGGAATAATAGAACAGTACTGGTTGGTAATAGCAATCATAGTAGTAATAGTGGTCGCAGTGCTAGCATACGTCTTCCTAAGACGCAAAAAATAACAAAACACCACCCATTTTTTTATAAAACTTCTAGACAATCAAAAGCAACTATAAACATTCCATTTTATACTCCAAATTTTCGATACATCCCAAAATTTGTAAATACCCCAAAGGACGGTTCTGGCGGGGTCGCCCGAATTCGAACCGGGGTCAAGAGAGCCCAAGCTAAATCAATTGGGATGTTTTAGGGCTTGGCTTTTGGGTGAGCATCGAAGGAGCAGCGTTTATGGTAGACTATAATGTTGAGAATATAGCATCCATCTCAATCTTCAATGATTATGCTATATATTGCGGCAAAAAATTTTACAACCGAAAAAATCGTAACTGCATGGATTGCATTAAAAAACATGGATTAGGGAATGATCTGAAAGCCGCTTCTCTATGGCAACAAACTTAGATGTTACAGAAATTATGGAGAAAACAGGTCTGTTTTAAAGAATTTTTTAGAAGAAATCCTTCTAACGAGTTCAAGAATAACCATAACAAATATAATTGTCTAATTGTGACCCTACTCTTTTTGGCATTATCCTTCTTTTCAATACCTTGTTAGTGGTAGCTTGATCGGCTGATCTTGAAGGGCCGATTGATATACAGCTGTTACTATTTCAACGGATTTGAGTGCTTTTTCTCCAGTAACAATTGGGTCACGGTTCTCTATTATAGAGTCGATGAAGTCTCTACACTGCCAAGCATGTGGGCCACCGACCGGAGTTGTTAGTGTGTCATTTTTCATAGTGTTTCCAGTTACCATTTCTGGAGGCTCTCCGTTAATAGTTATCGTGAGCTGGTCGCCGATCAGCGAAACCATTCCTTTAGTTCCGTAGATAGATATCCTCGTCTCTTGTACGTCTCTCGGTGCGCAGGTTGTACATATTATGTAGCCTGTGACGCCATTCTTGAATTTGAGGAGAGCTGTACAGAAGTCTTCGGCTTGTATTGTGTGCCCCACAGTCTCATAATGACCGTAAATTGTGTCAACTTCACCCATCATCCAGTAGAGCTGATCAACAATATGTATCCCTTGGTTAGCTAGGGATCCGCCGCCTTCTCCAAACCACGTTCCCTTCCACATCTCTGTTTCCTTGTTGGCATGATAATACTCCTTATCACTCCGCCACCATTTTACTATCCCTTCAATCAAGAATGGCTTTCCAATCTTCCCTTCATCCACAATCTTCTTCATCCTGATATTCAACGGGTTCAATCGATATTGAAAAATCCCTGCCAACTTCACGCCTTTTTCTTTGCAAATCTGAATCAATCTATCGCCCGCTGTTAAATCAGTAGCTATAGGTTTCTCAATCAAGACATGCTTACTATGGAATGCGGCGTATGTTCCCATGAATGCATGTTCGTAGCTGGGTGTGGCAATAGACACAGCATCTATTTCTGGGTCATGAAGCATATCATAGTAACTCATGTACCCTTTTACCTTAAACTCATCACATGCGTATTTCAAGGCTTCAGATCTAAGATCACATAGTGCTATGAGATTTGCTCGTTCATACTCACGGAAGGCGCGCGCATGGTTTATACCCATGCCTAAACCTACAACTCCAACTCCAACTCGTTCCATATTTATCACCTATTTTTTATTTTAACCATTTTTTCATCCAAGGAATAGCCTTTACACCGTGCCACATATGTCCCCCTTCAAATATGTCTGTTTCCAAGCGATCTTCTGCCTCTAACAAATTGTAAGCTTTCTTTATGATTTCATACTGTTCTCCCTCCACACCATCTGAAAGTTCATCCTTCGTGCCACGTTCGATGAGAAGCGGTCTAGGCGCAATTAGAGCAGCGATATCCCCCATATTTGCATATTTATAAAGATGAGGAACAAAGTTACAGGAGCAGTTGCCTAAAGAAGCATTAACGAGGTAACGATAGTCAAAGAAGTATCCACTAATAACAGCGCAACCAATTCTATCGTCAAACGCTGATGCCCATAGAGTTTGCATTCCACCGCCTGAAAGTCCTACACAACCAACCCGGTTAGGATCACAGTCTCTTCTCTCTTTTATGTAATCGATAATTCGTGATATGTCCCACGCCCACATGCCTATAACTGTTTGACCCAAAGGATAAGCCATGTGATTGAGTTGCTCGCAACTTGAAGTGAACGGGTTATCATTGTTTTGGGCAGTAGCTTCCCGCCTCTCTCCAAACCCTCTTGCATCAGGACAAAAAACTATAAATCCTTCTCTAACAAACTGCACTCCGTAATCATAGTTATAATTTCTAATTCTTTCAGCAACTCCAGGGATCTCAACACATCCGGCGACAGTAATTTTCCCACCGCTATGGTGACCATGAGCTGCAATGACTGCTGGAAGACGCTGACAATCAAACTCTTTAGGAATCAAGACATAAATAGGCATTATGACTCCTGGCTCAGTTTGAACCTCAACCCGTTCGCGTAAGAAACCTTCTCTCTCAACTTTCTCCGTTACTTTTGATTGCAGCGAACAAGCCTGCATAGTATTGTATCCCGTCAAGTCTTTAAGCTTATTTATCAGCTTATTTCGCCAACTTTGCCACTCATTTTTTGTCTCCGCTCTGAAGGCAAGCTTTTTAGGCATAGAGTCAAAACGCCTTTTCAGATAATCTACGCATGTAAAATACTTACCTTTTTCATTGTCACGCACATTATTTTCTCCATTCACGTTTAGTCAAATTCTAAATTATCGTTTTGTGGAATAATTAAGTTTTTCAGTTCCCCCCATTTTCAGATGGATCGACTGCAACAGTTATCTACATAGGAACAAATTACACAAATGCCTAAATTCATAATGGTGTCATGAACTTAGATCTCTTTAAAATCTTTAGAGAATACACCTTCTTTAAGAGCCTTATTTTCGCATGAAGGTAAAAATCAAAATTGATGAGCACTAAGTGTTAGAACACGTCAAAACAAGTAACATTCTATAGAAACCACCTTTGCCAACCCTTAGTTATACTGCTGTCCTGAAATGGCATTCCTAACGAAAACTTATTGAAAAACTCATCTTTTTAAAGGATACTGATGTAAGAAATCTTAAAATTAAAAAATATCAGATTAATGATTATCAAATAATATTTACCTTAGGTGGGTTCACCCAATCTTGCCATTTCTGTTCGACTCTGCCTCCTTTTTCATCGCCTCGATGTACATAGATTCTGTAACACAATTCGAGTTTTTCACCCTTCGCTTTATAGAGATAAATAGGTCCTTGATCTGACCACTCCGGCTTTTTATTGTAGAATGGGTTTACTGCAAAGAGTCCATAATCACTTACGTGCCATCCTGGAGGATGCCTAACGTTGCTCGGATGATCCATGATGGCTATACCATTCACCGGTCCACCTTTTATAACTGGCCCATAGTAATCTACCCACCTTGCTTTGTGACCCCAACATTCCTTTTCTGTCCTTTCGCCTTCAGAGTTAACGATTGTTCCTTCTACAGTTCCCCGCATATTGTCTGCAACTCTAATAGCGAGAGGTCCACTCTCTTTAGCTCTATCTTTTCCTTCAATATCTGCATTCAATATGATTTCATCAACCATGGGAGTCATAATTGTATGTATATCGATAATGCGCATCGGTGACACATTCCAGATAGTTGTAATTCTCGTTTCATTTAGAAGAATGATACCTTTCTTCTTAGAATCTTGATCATCATTTTGTTTCCAAAAATTCTCTTCTTGTATCATTGCAAACACTGGACCTTGCTCTAAAACAGTGAACCTTTGATGAATCACCCTTCCCTGCGTAGGATCACCTAGTATTCCTAACGACCAGAAGTCAATTTCAGACTTCCCGACTTCTCCTGAAACATCCCCAAGACCCAGCCAAATTCCCTTATGATGCGGATGGTCGCCAAAAGTTGGAATAGGTTCTAGTGACTGATAAGCCGTCAGGTCCAATTACGGGATATAAGAATGGCCTTTCATAGGCTTTATTGAAAATGTAGTTGGTCACATGTTCTCCTCTAACAGATATTTCAAGTTGCTCGTCTCCTCTATCCCATATATTTACACCTTCGGCGCAGCGACAAGAAGAACAATCTATGACAGGAGCTTCAACCTCAAACTCTTTTTGGGATTCATTCAAAAGAATCCAAGATAATGTTCCTTTAAAACGATCATTATTATCATACAATGAAAATTGAGAGGGTATAATTCTACCCGTTGCTTTATCTATTACTCTGACATAAGAAGGATTGAAAACTTTCATCTCTTTGGCCGTAAGATACTCTTTGAAATTCAATTCAATCTGCATAGGTACAAGCGCGCACTCTCTGTTTATAGATAATTTCAAAAATATTTTCGTCATATTTCATGGGCACCAAGTACAACTTGTTTTCTAACAGCTTTTAAATACCTTCTTATTTGATTAACCTATACTGCGAAATAAGTTTTTGAGCCCCAGAAGCTTTCATGCAACCTATACGTCGAGCATAAATTTTTATCACAATATTATCCTTCTTTTTTACGGGGACTTCCTTTTGGCGGTTAAGAACGTTATCTATCAAATCATTTAGAATAAAATCTTATCAGCACCGTTTGTTTTCTAGGTTCCATTTATCATACACTCCAACTTTCTTAACAATAGTCTTTTTGTCAGTGTGTCTAAATTAGGCAAAAAATAGATTAAGAATTTAAGAGGTAAAGAATAACATTTGTACAGTCTCGATGATCGCTGCGTCGCAACGAGAATCAACTTGAAGAACACTCTTCTCAAGTTGTACATATGAGTGCTTTTACAGATATGTCATATCCAACATGGAACATTTGAAGCCGAAATTACACTGCATTGGCCGTATTATATTTGCGTTAAACGATTAATACCATAAA
>CAZIFH010000093.1:0-10455 GCA_964539065.1 uncultured Candidatus Bathyarchaeia archaeon
TTAAAAAGGTGCTGAAAACTCTTTATGCACATCCTAAAGGCTTTAAGCTAGATTGGCTTCTCAATGTTTTTGAGAATGAGCCCCTAATGCCAGGCGTAGAAGAAACATTTAAAAAATTAAAAGAGTCAAATGTTAAAACAGCGCTTATAAGTTCGGGGATCCCAAAAGTTGCCTTGGAAAAACTTGCGCGAAAGCTAGGAGCAGACTATTTTTCTGGCTTGGAGATAGGCGTATCCAATGGGCTTTTAACTGGCGAAATATGGGGAGATGTTATTGAACCGGAAGGTAAAGCTTTAGCTCTCAAGCACATAATTAATAATAACAATTTAGAGTCTTACTATTGTATAGGAGTTGCGGACGACAGAAACAACCTTTCCATGTTTAATCTATGTAACCTAAAGATAGGATTTAACCCTGATTTTGTCTTAAGCCGTAAATCTAACGTTCTTGTAAAGGAAAACTTAACGTCAATCGTTCCGCTTGTCAGTGGCGAAGCCTCAAATCTAATGAAGCCTCATATATCTAGAACTACGATTATCCGTGAAACTATACATATAAACGGCTTTTTTATTTCCTTCATTTGTATGCATCTGCTAAACCGATATGTCGTTTCCTCCATGATCTTTTTATTGGCAATTATGTACATATTTTCAGAAATTAAGAGAATGTTTGGAGCCAAGGTGCCTTTGTTCACCGATATAACGAAGATTGCTGCAGGAAAGACGGAGTATCAAGGGTTCGTGTCTTCTCCCTTGTTCTTCGCTTTGGGAGTCATGTTATCTCTTCTGATTTTCCCTGAGCCTGTAGGCTATGTTTCTTTAACTGTTTTAACTTTGGGAGACGGGGTCGCCTCAGTTTTTGGACAAATATTTGGCAAAACTCATGTTTCATATAACAAAGTAAAATGTGTTGAAGGATCTGTTTCGGGATTTTTCTTTTCTTTCTTTGGCTCTTTACTAGTTGTCCATCCACTCTACGCCTTTATAGCCTGTGCCATAGGCATGCTGGTTGAATCTCTGCCATTGCCGCTAAACGATAACTTGGCAGTTCCATTAGCTTCTGGGCTGGCAGTAATTGCTTTTTCAAGCCTTATTTAGTTTTAATAATGCTCTAACAGGTTTGAGAAACTCCTTAAAAGGAAGAATAATTATTTTTACTATCGGTTTCGAGAGGACTCCTCGACCATGTTGATACGTGAAATTATACTAGAAAACTTTATGTCTTACGAGTATGCTAGGATACCGCTTAAGTCAGGAGTCAATATTATCTGCGGGCCGAACGGTGCTGGAAAAAGTTCTATCCTTTTAGGAATCTCCGTGGCTTTAGGGCAGTCATATACTGAACGTTCCAAGAAGCTAAGCGACCTCATCAGACATGGAAAAGACGTAGGCAGGGTAACAATTGTTTTAGACAATTCCATGATTAAAGGAAGACGACCTGTTCTAAGAATTAGGAAAGACCAGATTTATTTGACAAGAGTTCTTAGGCGAGATGGGAAATACTGGTTCGAGATTGACAATGTTCACGCAACGAAAGCTGACGTCGTAAGGCTTCTGTCGCACTTTGGCGTCGACGCTGAGAACATGCTTATCATCATGCATCAAGACATGGCCGAACAATTCATCGTCCTTTCTCCACAAGAAAAACTTAAGCTTGTTGAGGCAGCTGCTGGGCTTGAACCATACAGAAAAAACGTTCTAGAAGCCCAGAGGAAACTAAGCCATATTGTAAGCCAAGAAGAGTCCTTGTCAAAGATGATTGAATCAGCTAAGCAAACCCTTAACTACTGGCGTGAACAATATGACAAATTCCAAGAAAAAAAGCAACTAATCATTAAGAAACGTTTTCTGGAACGTGAACTTGCATGGGCTGAAGTTATAAAAAGAGAACAGACAATATCATCTCTTGAAAATAGACTTTGCGAAGAGAGAAGATGTCTGGAAAAAATAGAAAATGAAATTCAGCTTCTGGGAACAGAAGTAAGCAGGCTTCAGGAAGAGAGAAAGGAGACAAGAAACAGCTGGCAAACCCTTTTTGAGGAGAGACTCGTTCTTGAAAGAGAAAAAGCGCAACATGAACTGAATGTTCTAAACTCAGAAAAAAACTTGTATAATATCCGAACCTTGCTAGAACACAACGAGAAAGGAGCAAAAAACATTTTGAATGCAATACTGCTCGTTGAAGATGAAGCAAAAAAAACAGGATTTGAAACACTTAAAGAATGCGTTTCTGGACTAAAGGCCTCTTTAGAAGAAATTAAGTTACCTGAGTCTATTGAGATTTGGATTGAAAATATAAAGGAAGACGCTGAAGACTCTGCTAAGAAAATAGCAAGTTTAGAATCTGAACTTTCAGAAGTGAAAAACAAGTCTAGAGAAGTCGACCAAAAATTTGAGGTTTTAGATAACCAAATGCTAGAAAAAAGGATTAAACTTGAATTATTTGAATATCAGAAGAAAGAGATAAAGAATAAAATCGATGAATTGGAGGGGAACCTCAAGATTCTACGGGTAGAGCTGAGCATAGCAGTTAAGAAAGCCGAGGAGATTGGTGCCCGTATCGTTGCCCAAAGAAGTGTTGAAGAGATCTTGTACGAGATTCAAACAGTTGACGGTCGTATAGCTGCGATGGGAGATATTTCAGCTGAGGTTGAACGTATGTATGAGTCTTACTCAAACCTTTATCTGGAACTTGAGGAAAAAGTAAGAGTAGCTGCAGAAAACCGCGAAAAAGTCTTAGAAGAAATTAAGACGCGCATGGACTCTTGGAAAAGCGTTATTCGAAGCCTACTTGACCACGTGAACCGAGAATATCAGAGAATTCTTTCTTTTGCCTTTGCCAGCGGCAGTGTTCAACTGTTAAGTGACCATGATATTGAAGCAGCTGGAATCGAAATACTCGTCGGCTTCAAAGGTTCAAAACCTATCCCTTTGAACATATATTCGCAAAGCGGTGGAGAAAGAAGTACTGCAATAATGGCTTTTCTGCTAGCCCTTCAACAGAAGGTTAGATCTTCCTTCCGAGCTGTAGACGAATACGATGTTCACATGGATCCTAAAAATCGAGAAGTAATTGCTAACCTTCTAATTTCCTCGGTTGAAGATGAAACAACACAGTACTTAGCTATAACTCCAAACCAAATGTGCTACGAAGACAAAGACATACATGTGATACTGGTTCAAAACATTGAGGGAACCTCTTTAGTTAGGGAGGTTTCATGATGGCGCCCACAAAAAAACAGGAGAATATTGGTAGAGAAGAACTAAGAAGAATTATCGAGACCTGTCAGTCTGTGGAAAACAAGAGACTGAATCCTTTCTTGGTTGATGTGAACGAGCTAGTCGCGGTGCTCAACCAGTATTTTCCTAACTGGAGTAATCCTGAGGAACTTTGTCTTGACGCTGAAGCTTTGAACCAGATTGCTTCAATAATTAAGATGCAGAGCGAATGGATCAAACATCGTGCAACTTCTCTTTACAGAGATCCGTTTCTCATAGAAGAGAAACTACGCATGTTACCCACTGAAAGAATTGTCGAAATTTTCAAGGAGGCTTGGCATCCTTTGGTGGAGCTAGAACAATTGACTATGGGAAGTCTAGAAGCAGCCTTAAGATATTGGAGAGAACTTGCGCCTATAAAAGAAAGGTGGCAAAAAGAGAACCTAACATTATCCAAGGTTTCGCCTACGTCAAGAGAGGAACTAATCAAACAGAGAATCTTGTTAAGTGAATCCTTCACCGAGGAACTGGAAAAACTTTGGAAGGAACTAAAAGAAAAAGCGGGTAATAACCAAAGAATAAGGTATTGGAATTTTATTGGAGCAGAAACCTATGATGAAACAATTAGAAGAGCTTACCTTACAAGCTTTCTCGTAACTTATGGATATGCAGCCTTAGAAGTGCACCCTCTTGAAGAAGAAATCTTCATCAGACCGTTTGAGAAGCAAGTCATAAAACAAGACGCAATGGCTTTCTCCTTTCCAATAGTCATTAGTTTCGAGGAGTGGAAAAAATGGCGACAAATCCAGTGACCCTCAGACGAAAAGCAGTTCACTCATTAAAGATTAGACGGGCAGTTCAACTGCTTTTCTATAAAAGGCATTGGGAGCCAGGAGTTAAAGGCTGGGAGCTTCGACGCAGGATAGGGTCCGATTATCCGAGGATAATTAACCTTCTAAACGACTATCTTGACAGACTCGGCCTCATGGTTAGAATAGTTTATGATGAAGAGGCATCCCTACCTGAGAATCCAACGCTTGATCAGATGGACAAAGCAAGATTTTACGTAGTTTTGAAGGAAACTCAAATCTCTGGAGAACAAAAACTTGTCAGCTGGCGTATCGACGACCTTGCTGGACTTGCTGTTTCGCTTGGATACATAATTTCGCAAGGTGGAAGAGCGTCTCGAAAGGATGTTGAGGAGATTCTGCGAGAAAAACTTCCAGGATGGAGAATAGAGTTTAATCTTAACCGTTACTTGAAAGCGGGATACATAATTGAAGACGAAAATGGGCAATTCTACCTTGGCTGGAGGACCAGAGCAGAAGTAGATCAAAGAAAGCTTGTCGACTTACTTCTTGGGACTTCAGAAACTAAAATGCAATAGCCCAAGTTTTTTAAAGGGAAATCTTAAGGATACAAATTCCTATTAAATTGTAACTGACGGAAAGCATGGTCAGATCTTATCAGAGTAACTTATAAGCCACTTTAAGAGATAGAGTTTTCGGAAATCTAAAACAGAAGTGGATGTCTTGAAACCTCTTTCAAACAATCCGTTTGGGACATTTCGCGATCAGTGCAGTGCATTGCTTAGGAAAGTTATGCTGAAAACTTTTGCAGGTATGATTATTCCTCACATCAAGCTAAGCATTCCACCTACCCTTGATTTTGGAGATTTAAGTTCATCGATCTGTTTCGAACTAGCAAAGCGTGTTAGAAAAAGCTCTTATGAACTAGCAAAGCAGATTGTGAATAACGCTGAACAGGAAGCATCTTCATTTAATTTAATAGATACTGTAAAGACTGAAGGAGAAGGATACATAAACTTTTACGTTAATATGGCTGAGTTTGCTCGTTTAACGCTTTGGTCAGCTAGATTATTGAACACAGAATATGGATATATTAAATGCGAAAAGCCTCAGAGGATAATTGTTGAGCACACAAGCGCCAACCCCGTTCATCCAATTCACATAGGCACTTCTAGAAACTCAATTCTTGGAGACGCCTTAGCGCGAATACAGGAAGCTAGGGGACACTTAGTTTCTCGACACTACTATATTGACGATGTAGGTCGACAATCGGCAGTCATAGCTTACGGTTATAACCTTCTTGGAAGACCTGAACCAGAAGGAAAACCAGACCATTACATAGGAGCAATATATGCCATCACAAGTTGCATACTTGAGATACTCAAGCTTAAGGAAGAAACTCAAAAAGCTGAACTAAACTCTAAAGAAGCCGACAAGCTTAGAAAAAACTTGGACGAATGGGTTGCTGTTGCGGCTGAACTTGAACAGAAATACCCAAAAATATTCAATATTCTTCTCGAAAAAATAAACAGTGAAAAAAACCCTGACTTCAAAGTTAATTTGCTATTAAAGGAATATGAAGAAGGGAAAGAAATAGCTAAAAGTCTTATACGCAATTTTTCGCTGCTGTGTCTAGAAGGATTTAAAAAGACCTTTGCCAGAGCTGATGTCTCTATCGACTCATGGGATTGGGAAAGCGATTTCGTTTGGAACGGCGACGTATATAGAATTCTTGAAGCATTGAAGAAAACTACATTCGTGACTAGTGAAAACGGAGTTTATGAGTTTAACGCTGAAAAGGTTGCACAGAAGCTTGGTTTAAAAAAAATTCTTGGACTTGATGAACATCATGAAATTCCACCTTTAACTTTGGGCAGGGCAGACGGCACCACACTCTATACGACGAGAGACATACCATACAGCATATGGAAGCTCAAACAAGCAGATAAAGTCATCAACGTGATTGGGATGGAGCAGACCTTGTCTCAGATTCAGCTAAAAATTGCCCTTTGCGCATTGGGATATATTGAGGAAGCTAAGAACCTAATTCACTTTTCATACAATTTAGTAAGATTTTCGGGACAAAAAATATCTGGTAGAAGAGGACGCTATGTAACGTTCGATGAAGTATTGGATGAATCCGTGTCCAGAGCATACAAAGAAGTATCCAACCGGTCTCCAGAAATGCCTGAAGAGAACAAACGTGTGATTGCAGAGGTTGTTGGTGTAGGCGCCGTGAAATACGCTTTGATCGAAACCGATCCCTTGAAACCTGTGGTTTTCACGTGGGATAAAGTTTTGAATTTTGAAACCAACAGTGCACCTTACATCCAGTATTCGCATGCAAGAGCATGTAGCATACTTAGAAATGCAGAGTTTAATCCAGAAAAAGCAGATATCACTCTGTTAAAGGCGCCTTTAGAACGTATCCTTGTACTTGCTGTGGCGCGGTTCCCTGAAGTCTTTATCGATGCCGCAGACAATCTGAAACCCCACGTAATAGCGGATTATGCGAATGCCCTTGCAGGCAACTTCAACGCTTTCTACGCAACTCTGCCTGTTATTAAAGCTGAAACTCCAGAACTAAGCAATGCTAGATTGATGATTGTCGATGCGGTTAGAACCACGCTTCATAACGCGTTAACGCTAATCGGTATCAAAGCACCTGAACGCATGTAAACGAACAACAACAAGAAAAAATGTTTCAAACTCTATTTCAGTGGAACATACATGCTGCTTCGGCTTGCTCCGATTCCAGGGGTTCCATGTTTCACAGGCTTGTTTGTAACAGCAAACTCGCCTAAATAGTGACCTACCATTTCAGGTCCAATTATAACTGGAGTGAATTCTTTGCCGTTATGAACATGAATAGTTACGCCTATCATTTCAGGCAGTATAATCATGTCTCGAGCATGAGTCTTAACGGGTTTAGCTGCATCTCCCCGCTCATTTAATTCTTTTACTTCACGAATTCTTTCAAGAAGTTTTCTTTGCTCAACACTTAAACCACGCTGCAAGCTTCTACGTTGACGTGAAGAAAGTAAACTAATAAACTCATCCATTGACATGTCTTGGAGCTTCTCTAAACTGTGTCCCCGAAACATGAATTCTTTAGGCATCCAATCACCAATTTAACTGACAATCGCTATCCATTTAAATATTACTGCAACCCGTTTTAAGCCTACTTTTTTTTGTGGCCAGCTCTTCTAGCGCTAATTAAACCAACTTTTTTGCCCGGCGGAGCCCGATGAGAGACGGTTGTGACCTTGCGTCCCCCTCTTCTACCTCCTCCAAAGGGATGAACGGCAGCTATCATCGCTCTTCCTCTAGTTCTAGGGTACTTGTGACCTTTTGCTCTCATCAAATAAAATTTAGTTCCAGCTTTTAAGAAAGGCTTCTCGGTTCGTCCAGCTCCAGAAACAACACCGACCATGGCAAGGCATAAGTCGTTAATGTATCGACTCTTCCCTGAAGGCATCCTCACTAACGTTCCTTCTGGCGTATGTGAAACTATAGTGGCGAAGGAACCTGAAGAACGAGCCAACCGTCCGCCGTCTCCAGGTGACAACTCAATGTTGCAAATAGTTGTTCCTTCAGGAACTCTGCCAATTGGAACGACATTTCCAACTTTTATTGAGGCTCCAGCACCTATCTCAATGTCTTGTCCTTCATAGACACCTTCTGGAACTATGGAATAGTAAAACTCGCCACCTTCAAGCTTAATTAATGCAAGTGGTGAACCTCTACCGGGGTCGTGCACAAGTTGTTGAACTTGACCTTTAATAACACCTTCAAGAGTCTCTCTCTGCCACATTATATATCTTGAAGGATTAACCCGTTTATGCGTTGAAGCTTGGAAAGTTTTTGAGCCTCTTCCTCTTCTTTGAACACGGATTCTTTTACCCACTCCCTCCGCCCCCTGTTACAGCAGTCCCATCTTAATTGCTATGTCCGTTGCGCTATATTCATGTTGAAGCTTAACAAAAGCTTTCTTTTCTCCTTTTGATGACTTTGCAATATTCACGTCTTTAACTTTAACTTGGTAAAGTTCTTCCACCGCTTTTTTCACATCCTTTTTGTTTGCTTTCATATTAACTACAAAGACAAGCTTATTCTCACTTTCAATTAATCGACTTGCAACCTCAGTCATCATTGGATACAAAATAACATCTTCAGGCTTCATTTTTTCAGTCTCCTCCAGTTAGAGATCTAAGCTTCTCTATACTGTCTCTTGTCCATATTGTGAGTCGACCGGCGTGAGTGCCTGGAGCGAGAAACTCAGTATTCAATCTCTCTACGTAAGCAACATCTACTCCTGGAAAGTTTTTAGCTGCCTCAATGATGCCTTCGTCTGTGCTAATCACAATTAAAGGACCAACAGCTTGCTTTCTTCTTCTACCACGCATTTTTCCCTTTCCAGCTCGAACCTTAATGCTTTCTTTAACTCTATAAACGTCTGGATAGACTCCTAAGTTTACAAGAACGGTCTTCAAATCGTTAGTTTTCTTTATGCTTTGTAAATCTTCAGTGACAACCAAAGGTAAATCTGGAACATCGTCTACAATATGTCCACGCGCCTGAACTACTTCTTTCAAGCTTGTAGCAGCAATAGCTGAGAAAAGTGCAAGATGTCTCTCCTTCTTATTTATTTTTTTATCTATCTTTTTTTCTGAAACAGGTGGGTGAGCTGCCCTGCCCCCTACCGTTCCAGGCGCAAATGCAGCTGTTCTTGAATCCTTCAGCCTTGGAACCCTCGACATCCCTCGGTTTACACCCCAAGACTCAGCAACCGTCCGTTTGCCAGCCATCATATCCCTTCCCTGTGGTTGAATTCTATGAGACTGTAATGAAACTACTGCCCGCTTAATTATATCTGGTCTTAGTGGCGTTTGAAAAACCTTCGGAAGCTTAATCTTACCTATGTTTTTTCCTTCGAGGTTAAAAACTTTTGAAGAAACTTTACCCATAATTTTTCATCTCTTCTTACACGCCTTGGGGCGATTCTAAACTTATATACGAAATTTGTGGCGGGCGTACGCTGAGCGTTTTTGGGGGTTTTGAAGCATACCTTAGTTTAATCAGCCGTTTTGCCGGTCCAGCAACACTTCCCTTCAGCATTATGTACGTGTTTCTAACTGGACCATACCTTAAAAATCCGCCTTTTGGAGTAACCTCATTGCCGTCTTTCCCAATCTTCAAGATTTGTTTGTTAAACTCAGTTCTTTGGTGGTAACCCATTTGACCAGATCTAGGAACAGTGTAGAGAACTCTTGGGGGAACCCAAGGTCCAAGAGTGGCAATGCCCCGTTTTGTCTTGTTGCTTTTGTGTTGAAGAACCGCCACATGCCACCTTCTTACCACCCCTTGCCATCCTTTACCCTTACTAACTGAGATTGTGTCAATAAATTGTCCATCTTTAAAGACTTCTTCAGCTTTAACCGTCTTACCTAAAATCTCATGCAAAAAATAGAACTGTTTCTTTATATCAGCTCCGCCGACCTTTATTTCCATAATGTCAGGTTTCTTTTTTGGGACTCCAGTTAATCGCGGCTGAGTGGCAGCTAACACTCGAAACTCAGCGATTTTTTCGAGGTTTTCTTCAATTTTTTTCAGGCCTTCACTTGTGTTTATTTCTTTTGGAGCCCCCTTAAGCCTTTCAAAATCCTTTGGAAGCGAGCCAGCCCACACTTCTGTTAAGGTTTTTAACTTGTTGCCATCTTTTGAGTAAGCTCTCACTGCACAAACAATCAGAGGAGGAGTTTCTAATATTGTAACAGGACAAGCAATCTCTTTGCCAAAATTTGGCGAACGTTGTGTGCCCTCAACTATAACCCCGTAAGACATGCCCGCTTTATAACCTGCGAATCCAAGTAACACAGGTCCATCCTTAACCTCAGGCCAATATCTTATCCTCCCATTTGGATGAGAAGCACGTCCCCTAGGAAGGTAAGCTAAAGAGCCATGTTTAGGTGCATGTTGTTTTCTATGGCCCATCTGTACTCAACCTTTTTATACGTAGTTACATTTTGATCTTTCAATAGGTTTAACTGGTGGCAGCTCTCAACATGCAAAAGGCATAATATAAACGTTTATGACGAGTTGTTAGATGATTATCAATTTAGCAAGCAACGCAAAAATCAAGTTTAGAGGTTGACGATATAAAACTTCTTGTAATTAAGGATGAAGGCTGCATCAATTGGGTATTCAGATCTAACTATCAGCGCAGAGAAAAATAAAGATTGAACTGTAAAATGTTAGTATTATTAAAACAATTAAAACATTTTCAAAAAAAAATTATAGCTGGTATATAGTTTCACGAGGTTCCTCAATGATTTGATAAGTGATCTTTACGAGTTTTATTGGCAAAAATTATACGTTTTGAAAGAATAATAAACAAGGAAACTAAGAGAATTAACATCCAATGGATC
>CAZIFH010000094.1:0-8252 GCA_964539065.1 uncultured Candidatus Bathyarchaeia archaeon
CTGTCCTGCAAAATTGCTTCCCCAGGCGTTACCTTTTGATAAGTATTGTGTTAAGTTTTTATCGGCTGGTTTGGATAAAATAGTTGCCGTTAGCGACAATGTTAAGAAATCGTTACTACGACTAGGCGTAAGTGAAACTAAAATTGAAGTAATTCCTCCTTGCTTTGATAATGAAATCTTTAATCCAAGGATTGTTGGTCAGGATTCTTTTAATGAGCCAGGCTTGCCTTCTAAAACAGCATTGTTTGTAGGTAACGTGGACAAAACCAAGGGACTGGATGTCTTTTTAAAGGCTGCGAAATTAGTTTTGCAACAATGCCCAGAAGCAAAGTTCGTGATAACACTACATGAAAAACACAACGTCATTCACAAGGTCAGATCTTTTGCTTCCAAAATGTTAGGTTCCGCTGTTGAGGTTAAAGGCGTAATCAGTAACATGGCAGAGTTGATGGGGTCTGTTGATGTGCTGGTTGTTCCGTTTCGGAGCACTGATGGAATTTCCGATATTCCTCTTGTCGTTTTGGAGGCTATGGCTATTGGAAAACCGGTTGTTGCATCAGACGTTGGCGGGATAAAAGAGGTTGTGAAGGATGGGATAAATGGATTGCTGGTAAAGCCCGATGATGTGGCAGCTTTGGCTAAAGCTATAATCAATTTATTGCATGATTCAAAATTAAAAACTAAGATAAGCAGAGAAGTGATCGAATCTGTTAGGCATTTTTACTATAGGGATGTATCTAAAAGACTTAGCGCCTTGTATGCTCAAGTTATGGATGAAGAAGACTAATATGGCTGGTCAAACTGCTGAGTATGACTACGAAGCCAGTTCTTATGATGAGAGTAGATTTGGTAATAAAATTGGCAGACACCTGGATTATATGCATAAAAAGATAGTACAGGATCTCAATATTTCCGGGAAGTTGATTTTAGATGCGGGCACGGGTACAGGGCGTTTTGCGACTTGGCTGGCTAAAAAAGGTTTTGAGGTTATAGGGGTTGATTTGTCTCCTAAAATGCTTAAAGTTGCTAGAAATAAAATGAAAACATTGAATGCAGATGTCGGTTTAATTTTAGCAGATTTACGATATCTTCCTTTTAAACATGGAGTGTTTAACGGCTGTGTTTGCATAAATGTTATTGATCATCTTTCAGACATTAGTAATTTTTTAAAAAACGTTAATCGCGTTCTGAAAAGCGATGGATGCTTCATTTTCAATTTTTCAAACATTTTAAGCCCTTATCTTCCGATTGCACTTATAGTTAATTTTAGAGAAAAGGCATTGTTTAAGGAGGGAAAAATTCGTAGTAAGTGGTTTACATTTAAGAAGATGCGTATTTGGCTTAGGGAAGCCGGTTTTGAACTTAAGGGTATTCGCGGATGTATGATAGCTTCCCCTCTTCCATTAGGGGATGGATTTATCAAGATCGTTCAGCCAATAAATCTTTTAGCTGAATCTTCGCAGTTAAAATTTTTTTCAGGCAGCATCTTCATTAAAGCTCGACCTGTATTAACTATGCACTAAAATGATTATCATGAAGATTTTGCACGTATATCATATTTATCCAGCGCTTTTCGGGGGGCTTCAAGGATAGTTTATGAAATTACAAAGGAGTTAGCTAAGAAGGGACATAAAGTTTCTATTCTTACCACAGATGCTTATTTCGATAATAAAAATGAACAAGAATATAAAAATGGGAACATTACAATTTTCAGGTTCAGTACGCTGTTTTCGTGGTTTGCCAAGAAAAATATCGTATTGCCTAGCGTAGATTTTATCTTATGGGTAAAGAGAATATTGAGAGAATTTGATTGTATTCATATGCATGGACATAGAAATCCATACAACGTGTTTATAAGTCATTACGCGCGAAAATACAACATTCCTTACATTGTGCAAGCTCACGGCGATATTCCTAGAATTATAGCTTGGCGTAGGTTGAAATGGCTTTATGATATTTTGTTTGGTTATAGGTTGTTGAGGGATGCTTCAAAGGTTATTGCTCTTAGCGAAGTTGAGGCTGAACAGTATAGGAGTATGGGCGTTCCAGAAGAGAAGATTGCTATTATTCCTAATGGGATAGACTTGTCCGAGTATGCCGTTTTGCCGTCTAAAGGAGCCTACAAAAGAAAGTTTGGCATACCAGAAGAAAAGAAGATAATCCTATACTTGGGCAGAATACACAAAACCAAAGGCATAGGTCTTTTGATTAAAGCTTACACACATTTAATTAATGATAGGCACTGCAAAGATGCTTTGTTGGTGATAGCAGGACCAGACGATGGGTTTCTGAATGAGGCCAAGGCTTTAGCGAATGTTTTGGGCGTATATAATTCAATAGTGTTTACTGGTTTCATAAGCAGTGAAGATAAGCTTAAGGCTTTAGTAGATGCTGATGTTTTTGTTACACCCTCATTCTATGGTTTCCCCATAACCTTTCTTGACAGCGCGCGCGCAGTATTTTCATTGTTTGAGAATGTTATGGAAAGATTACCCATAGTTAGACGTTTAAATTCAAATATCGTTGTGCTTGCACGTGTGTGTTTTCCATAAGAGCGCACAATGTAAATCCTGCGACCTATAGAATGGGTGTCTAAGATGAAAGTTTGTTTGGTGACTCATCCTTGCTTAATCTCAAGAGCCACAGGTCAAGGAATTGCTAGATATTCTTTTGAAATTTGGTCTCGCCTGAAAGAATCCTTAGAACTTCATGTAGTAATGCCGAGAAAAATAAATAGCTACATTGATCTAATGATAGAAGAATCTGTTCTACCTCTGAAATTGCACCGTGTGCATGCGGACTTGTATCATGCTACATCTCCAATAGGAGGAAAAACCGCTGTTCTAGCTAGAAAATCACCCTTAATCACAACATTCCATGACGCACTCCCCCTTTTTCCAGGCATATTTCCAACCTCTACTAGTTACCGTTACCATCAACTATGCTACTCTATTGCGGTTAAAAGTGATATAATAATTGTAACTTCCAAAACGACTAAAAATTTTCTCATTTCTTCGTTTAAACTTGATCCAGAAAAGTTCAAAGTCATCTATATGGGTGTCGACCTTAAATCGTTTCGTCCGTTGCCCAGAACTCCAAGTGAGACTAAAAGGATCTTATTTTTGGGAGGAACGTACTTTAAACTAAGAGGAGCGGATACATTATTAAAAGCATTTTCCAAAGTTGAGAGAGAATTAAAAAATGTGGAACTTTTGATAGCGGGTACAGGTAGGGATGAAGCTTTTGTCGCAAGGATGATTAAGACTCTTAAAATAAGTGATAAGGTCAAAATGTTGGGATATATCCCTGAAAGCACACTACCCAAAGTTTATAATCTTGCAGATCTCTTTGTCTTTCCATCCCGAATAGGCTTCAGCCTATCTATGTTTGAGGCTATGGCTTGTGGAACACCTGTTATTACATGCGATGTATTTGACACATCAGAACTTGTGGGTGACGGAGCGTTATTAGTCAAACCAAACGATATTAATAAACTGGCAAATGCAATATTTAACGTATTAACTGACGAAAAACTTAGAAGAGATTTAATTAATAAGGGCTTTCAAAGAGTCCAGGGCTTCTCCTGGGAGAGAACAGTAAAAGAAACATTCAACCTATATAAAAATGTAAAGTGAGGCACGCGCCTATTACAAGCCTTAAAATTCCAATAGCAGTTCCATGCTTAAGTATAAAGGAAATGGAATACGTTCAAGACTGTATCAAGTCTTCGTGGATTTCTTCTAAAGGAAAATATGTAACTGATTTCGAAGAAAAGTTTGCTAAGTATGTAGGAGGAAAACACGGAGTTGCCGTCTCAAATGGCACAGTAGCTCTACATCTCGCCTTAGCAACCCTCGGAATAGGTAGAGGAGACGAGATCATAATACCGACTTTTACAATGATAGCAGTAGCGAATGCTGTGCATTATACTGGGGCTAAACCAATTCTAGTAGATTCTGAATCTAGGACTTGGAATATCGATCCACAGAGGATAGAGGAGAAAATAACTAAAAGAACTAAAGGTATAATCGCCGTCCATCTCTACGGTCATCCTGCAGATATGGACCCCATCCTTAGAATAGCTAAAGATCACGGTCTCTATCTAATAGAAGATGCGGCGGAGGCTCACGGCGCCGAATATAAAGGAAGGAAAGTAGGAGCATTAGGCGATGTAGGATGCTTCAGTTTCTATGCGAACAAAATAATAACCACGGGGGAAGGGGGAATGCTGGTAACCTCCAACGAAGAAATAGCAGAAAGAGCAAGAAAACTTCGAGACCAAGCATATAACATGAATATGCGGAAATGGTTAATACATGATGAAATAGGGTACAACTACCGCATGACCAACATACAAGCAGCAATAGGTCTAGCACAACTCGAAAAAATAGATGCGTTCATAAAAACCCATAGAGAGAACGCTCAATTATACAACTCACTCTTAAGAGGGATACCTGGAATGACCTTGCCGCCAGAAGAAACATGGTCCAAAAATGTGTATTGGATGTATACAATACTGGTGGACAAGAATAAATTTGGTATATCCCGCGATGAACTTATGTGCGAGCTTGAAAAATACGGAGTGGAAACTCGTTCTGTTTTCCATCCCATCCACCTTCAACCCCCATACAGAAACAAATTTAAAGGGTATAAATACCCTATCGCCGAAGATTTATCTAAGAGAGGAGTCAACCTGCCTTCTGGAAACACATTAACAAAGGAACACGTAGAATATGTAGTTGACGCGATCGAATCCATAAAAGGAAAAAAGGATAAGAGATGGATAGGTTAAGATTCGCTGTAATTGGCTGCGGCAGAATGGGAAAAAGAAGGGCTGAAGCCATAGCTCAAAATCCAAATGCCGAACTAGTTTGTGTCGCTGATAATGATATGGCACAGGCAAAATCTCTCGCTGCGGAGTTAAACTGCAAATTTTACAAAAGTTACGATGACGCAATCGAAAATAATAAAATTGATGCTGTAGTAGTTTCCGTTCCAAACAGGTTCCACGCGGAAATATCCTTAAAAAGCATGAAACTTGGAAAGCATGTGTTCTGCGAGAAGCCTATGGCAATAAGATCTGAAGACGCAGAACTCATGGTGAAGACTTCGCTTGAGGAAAGGGTTTTTCTCAAATCTGGATCAAACGTAAGGTTTTTCACTAACGTGGTAAAAGCAAAAGAAATTGTTGATAGCGGTACATTAGGAAAGATTCTTTTCGCAAGAGGATGGATAGGACACCAAGGGTGGAATTTGCGGCCAGGTTCATGGTTTAGAGATCCCGAACTGGTTGGCGGAGGAACACTGCTGGACAATGGTTGCCACCTTGTAGATATAATCCGATGGTTCATAGGTGAAATAAAAGAATGTTTCGGATACCGCGTAACCTTGCTTCATGAATTATCAAGTGCATTAGAAGATAACGCTGTTGGGATTCTAATAGGACTGAAGGGGGAACCAGCGTTTATACAATCTTCTTGGACTGAATGGACTGGATATTTGTACTTGGAATTTTATGGAGAAAACGGCGCGTTATATATCGATAACCGCGAGAACAAAGCTGAAACGAAAGTCAAGATGAAGAATAATAGTGCATTAGTATTTGATTATTCAAAAGAACCGCAGAACTCGTTTAAAAAAGAAATTGATGATTTCATTTCTTCAATAATAGCTGGGAAGCAACCCCTTCCAAGCGGGTACGATGGAATGAGAGCCGTACAAATAATTAATGGCATCTACCGGTCTGCGCAGGAAGGCCGCAAAATATCAGTTTACGGTATTCAGCATCAAATACTTGAAATGAAATGGATGGAAAAATTTGGGTAATGTTTTTGACAGATACGCAAAATATTACGACTTACTTTACATGGATAAAAACTACGCGGAAGAATGCGACTTTTTAGAGGAGGTTTTTCGCCGTTACCAAAATCGTAAACCGAAGAAAATCCTTGATTTAGGTTGCGGAACAGGGAACCACCTAACACTACTTGCACAAAGAGGGTATGAAATGGTGGGAATAGATGCCTCTGAGCCAATGATAGAGATAGCCAAAAATAAGATCCAGAAAATGAACCTAAACGCCCGATTATACAATCTTGATATAAGGAACTTTTCTTTAAACCAAAAATTCGATGCTGCCATCTGTATGTTTGCAACAGTTGACTATTTAATCGAAAATAGAGATCTTCAAAAGTCCTTTGATAATATAAGGAGACATCTTAGGCTAAAGGGTTTATTTGTCTTTGACTTTTGGTACGGCCCGGCCGTGTTGACAATTAAACCTTCAGTAAGGGTTAAAACTCTTGAAAAAAATGGCTTAAAGGTTATTAGGATAGTAATTCCAGAACTTAATTCACTCAAGCATACTGTAACGTCGAATTACCATATAATTTCAATGGAAAGAAATAATATAATAGACGAAATTAAAGAAAGCCACATTGTCAGGTTTTTCTTTCCACAAGAAATACGACATCTCTTAGAAGAGAATAGTTTCCAGCTCGTAGAATTATGGGAATTCCCTAAATTAAATAAATTGCCAACAGAAAAAACATGGAATGCCGTGGCAATAGCTAAAGCCATCTAATCTGTTCAAGTCTATAGTTAAAATGGCTTTATATTATTCTAAACTTGCTTTTTAAGCGAACGTGGAGGGGCTGGCATACGCGCGCAAACACGCTTTATTACTCAGCCCACACCACCCGATATGGCAGAAGCCGCGTGTAGAATTATTTCTAATGATAAGTTAAATGAAAGTTTTCTAGAAATTGCATAGAGATTGTGGAATCAGAGTTTTCAACAGAGAAAGTATCTGAAAGGTTTGAAAAGATCTACAAAGTAGTTACGTCTAAAGTTTACTTTTTAGAGCGGTCTGTATACATATTGTACATGATAATCGAAATAATCGTAAGATAACTTCACGCATCCTATTGTTCAATGGGCGATCGCATGAGGATAGTAATTGCCGTCGAAGAGTTTAACCCAAGTAAGGGATACTTAGAATATTATTTAGCTAGAGAACTAAGAAAACTTGGTCATAAAGTATACATATTTACGTTTGGTTGCGGTAAAGACGCTGCCAGAACCATGCTCAATGAAGGGTTCGAAGTTATTAATGTACCGTATTTCGCGGTAATACATGGTTATCATTTGCCGAGCTTCAAAGGAATTGTTTATATTCTTAACTTCAATAAAGCAGAAAAACCAAACATAATTCACTGTGAACCTCTAGATTCGCCTCTGTCGCTAATCTTCATTATGTGCGCGGGCATTTTTAAATACAAAATAGTGGGAAGCATAATTACCCAGCTGAATCTAGTTTTTTCGCCTTGGAACATAAAGAAAAAATTACTTTTTTCCTTCTCCAAGATAATTGTTACACACTTTGTAAAGAAAAGATCTGAAATAGTATTTGCAAAAACTAAGGAACTAGCAAGATTGATCTCCCAAAGCTATAACATGTCACAGAATAAATTTCGCATAATTCCTTTAGGCTGTGACCCAGAGCTCTTCAAATTTGACTTAACCGAGCGGTTTGTTTTGAGAAATAAGTTAGGTCTATGTGAAAGCGATGTAGTGATAGTATACAGTGGTAAACTGGATCGCTCAAAGCGCCTCGATTTGCTGGTAAAAGCTTTATCGCCCATTATCTCTAAAAATAGTAGGGTAAAGCTTTTGATCATTGGTCAAGGAGAACTATCTTACGTTGAGTATCTTCGAAAGCTAATCTCAGACTTCCAAATTTCGAACAATGTCGTCTTTCATCCTTGGGTCGATAGAACTCAACTCCCTTCTTTCTACAGCGCAAGTGACATAGGGGTATGGCCTGGCCTTAGCTCCATTTCAATAGTGGAAGCTGCTTCTGTAGGCCTACCTCTAATTATTGTAAAAGTCCCTGTTGAGACATATGCTGTGGATAACAACAATGGGTTTGCATTTGAATTGGATAATATGGTTGAGCTCCAGGAATATTTGAGACGATTAATTGACGATGAGGAGCTACGCAGAGAAATGGGTCGTAGATCAAGGTGTCTAGTTGAACAAAGGCTAAATTGGAGATATATTGCTGTGCAATACGTCAATGCCTATAGTCACGCCCTAAAGAATTAGGCATTTATTGAAAAGGGCAAAGAAGGCAGTATGAACGGGCAAAAAGCGAGCGATATTATAGTTTCTCAAACTGACGAGTATAATGTTTACCGAGTTTTGAGTAGAATATTCGAGTTCCTAAGAATCGGTGTCCACTCTGGTATAGC
>CAZIFH010000095.1:0-2755 GCA_964539065.1 uncultured Candidatus Bathyarchaeia archaeon
AATCCTTGAGACATTGAAGAAACGATCAATCTTAGATAAAGTATTGGAAAAGTGCAAGCAAAAGAAATGAAGGGTTAGTTTTTAAGAACTGTTCTAGAAACTGGTTCATTTATAGCAAATTAAAAAAGAAAGTCTAGAATCTACAGAACACACCTAATAAAGATAGATGCAAAGCCAGCTACTTTATCTTCCAATTTTTCGGAAACATTACTAAAATTGATGCATTATTTTCTTAATGTAAATTCACATGTACTTTTGAAAGGATCTTAAGAGTCATAATTTCCGTATTTATGTATTAACGCAATCACTCTCTTATATTGTTCTAAACTAACGTCTTTAGGCACGGAATGGTCAGAATGATAAATATAGCCGCCTCCCTCTTTTGCTGCTAATATCTTTCTTCTAATCTCTTTTTCAATAGGTTTTGGGTTGTCGAGAGACATTAGTCTCACGTCGATTCCACCCATAAAGGCAATCTTGTCTCCATATTTTTCCTTAAGCTCTATAAGATCCATGCCTGATTTTACTTCCAGCGGCTGAAGGCAGTCAATTCCTTCTTCGATGAAGTATGGAATAAGATCTTTAACTCTACCGCAACAATGAAAAATAACAAGCATGTCGCGACTGTGAAAATATTGGACAAGTTCCTTAAACACTGGATGCAACTGATCCTCAAAATGTTTAATAGAAAAGAACAAACCATCCTTGTAGCCTAAGTCGCAACCAAGCCATGCACCGTCAAACTTGAACCCTCCTTTTATCATTAGATCGCACATATCCATCGCCAGGTTTGCAAGAGTATGATACATATCTTTTACCCATTCTGGGTTTTTAATAATTAACTTCAATAAGTGCGGGAATGCGACATAGTTCAAAACTTCATTGAATCCAACAACTACATTGTAGGTGATAAAGCGTTTTCTACTGCGTTCCCAATAGTGTCTCTGTAAACCTGAAACCCAATCAACCCTGTAGTTGCTTGGCTTCAACCTCAGCTTAATTTTTTCCCATTCTCCCCTATTTTTGCATGGATAATCAATAATCATGGGCGTAGTTGAGCGATCTCTATGGTTTTTTCGTATTCCACCATAAACATCTCTCTCTATGATATACTCATTGTCTTCTTCAAGAATCTCAACCGGAAACATTGGTGAGATATCAGGCGCAGCCCATCCAAGATCAAAATTAAAATAATCTTCTACTGACATCCTAAATGGCAACCCCTCTTTTCGCCACCTATCAATAGTTGCATCCCAAAAGCTATCAGAAATTGGTATACGATCAGCCTCTCGATGAGACAATGCCATCTTTACTCTTTCGCATGAATTCATTTTAATTCACCGTCTCTGTATCAACAGCTTTGTTAAATAAGTTTTTGATACAACCCCCAAAACAACATAGTTAAAATAACATTTTGGCTTTTTAGAAGCCAATTTTTGAGGATATTTTTAAGTGTTTATATATACTATACAATTTACCACTCTGGGCCTTTTCATACAAAAAAAGCAAACCACCAAGTTTTACAACCTTAGCTTTGAAGATAGAATAAATGTATCCATAATGCATCTCGTACTGAAGGTGAGAAATTGTAGTTTTACGGGCGGCATAGATGGCGAAGAGGAGGTAAAAGCAACGTGAAGCAAATGCTTTTGTAAGCATTGAAGTATAACCTTAAACCTAAACTGAATAGTGGGGTTCATCATAAAAACTGTTAAAGACATAGGGATGCAGCGTAACGTTTATCTTTCCGTTAAAAAGGATCTACCAACTTTTTCGGTGAATCTAGACGTCTTCGCCAGCTAAAAAATCGCTTGCACCTTAAGCTAAAAGCCCTAGAGAAGCATGAAACATTGAACAGTACATTCTAGAAAATTTGCATACCTCTTTTTAAGCATCTCCTAACAATATTCAATATAAGTTTGCATAGATGAGGTAGGCAGGTTGTTATGACAGAAAAATCAGTTGTTGAAGAAATCTGCAAGATTCTTAAAAGAACAAACGCGATAGAGTTTGGAGCATTTAAGCTTTCTAGCGGAAGAATCTCCCCGTATTACATAGATCTAAGAGTTATTCCCAGTTTTCCAGATGCTTTCCAGAAAGTCTCAGACATAATAACTGAAGCTGTAATACGTGAACTTGGCATAAGCGGCTTCGATCGAATAGCAAGCATACCTGTCGCTGGAACAGCGTTTGCCGTGCTTTTAGCGTTTCGGCTGAAGAAGCCTTTCCTTTATGCTAGACAAAGCATTCGCCTAAGAGGTAGAGAAAGAAGAGTTGAGGGAGTTCTGATTTCAGGTGACAAAGTTCTTTTAGTTGACGACTTGGTTACAACGGGTCGAACTTTACTAAAAGCAGCTTTAGCTATCAGAGCGGAGGGCGGAGTAGTTACAGACGCTTTTGTTCTGTTGGACAGAGAGGAGGGAGCATCTAAAAGGCTTGAGAAGAATGGTATAAAGCTGCATTGCGTTTTGAAGATAGGTGAAACAGCTAGAATCCTCTATGAATTAAGCGTCATTGATGAAGAGGGGCTAGACATAATACTAAAACAAATAAAGTGAACGGTCAGTTTTTGGAGTCGCCAACCAATTTGAGTTTGACGCTTAACAAACTGGAACATCCTTCCAAAATCAAAAAAAATCTAGTCGTGTTTGATGTTGAAGGTGTAGTGATCCCAAAAAACAAATTCCTGCTTTTCGACATTATAGGCAAAAAAAGCATGAGTTCTCTTGTAAAAGCATCTTTCACAGGTATAATG
>CAZIFH010000096.1:0-13872 GCA_964539065.1 uncultured Candidatus Bathyarchaeia archaeon
GGCGGGCCCGCTGGGATTTGAACCCAGGACCATCGGCTTAGGAGGCCGACGCCCCATCCTGGCTAGGCTACGGGCCCTATGCTTTGAAAGAACGAAGCCGAAATTAAGCTTTTTTGCATCATATGTTGAGGATGCTCTGTAAAAAATCTAGAAATTTTGTCTTCTTGTTCCATAACATGGATATACTGTTTGGCTTTTAGTTGCGACAAGTTTTTAACGCGTTTTGGTTTTTCTAGAAGGAACAGAGAAAAGAGATGTATGAAAAAGTAGTAATAACACGCGAAAAGTATAAAGCAAAAGAGTTAGAAACCAATAAGAAAGACGAACGTACGGGCCGATAGTCTAGTTGGCTAGGACGTCGCCCTCACGCGGCGAAGATCGCCGGTTCAAATCCGGCTCGGCCCACTATAGAAAATTTTTAGACTACAAAGAGAACTGGTCTCTTCATTATATGATGATGACTGTGTTGATTACTTTTATTTTGAAATATTGGGTTATAGCGATTTAGATAGGCTTTACAGCAGCTAACTTATGCATGTGAGACGTAATATCTGTTTAATGCTTGGTCATGCATAAAATTATAGAAACTTTTGATCTTTTGATTAAGGGCATACGTAGCTCACTAGTAAAATAATTATTGTTCCTTTTTACACTTAGTTAACTATTTTTTATCTATAACTTTCATAAACATAACTTATAATAATATTAAGACAACTCTCAAGTAACTAACATTCAAGCTTAAAAAAAGAATTTAAGAGTTGATTGGAGTGAGTGTTTGGTATCTCTTAGACGGCGAATCTAGAGAGGACACGATTATACTTCACTTGTTTAATCCTGCTTCAGGAGAGATACGAAAAATTGAAGACAAAACATATAAGCCATACTTCCTCATGAACTGTCCGCTTTCTAGTCAGGACCAAAATGTTCTTCAAAAAGCAATTGCAAAAACATGCGTCGTTGAAAAGATAGATCTGTTTACGACAGAGAAACGTGTGATGACTCGTGTGGAAACAAACACTACTACACAGTTCATATCTTTATCAAAGATGTTTAAAGAAAAATGGGAAGATGAGATTCCTCACGTACTTAGTTACGTTTATGACCATAACTTAGTCTTTTGCGCACCTTACAGTTTAGAAGACAATAAACTAAAATCAAACTGGAAAATCAATGAATCTCTAGAAGCGAAATTCCAAGAAAGGTTTTCGGATGTTAAATCATGTGACCCAGGAAAATATGAGATGCTGGAACGCTGGTTTACACTTTGTTCGCAACCAGTACCGCAAGTTCCTTTGAAAAAAATTGGAGTGACAGAAACAATTGGTTACGAAAAAATCTATTTGGCCTTCCTTTTATCGAGAATCACAAACATTCCTTTATCCAAAGCTTTTTCGAACCATCAAGTCAGCGCTTGGATAAAGTCTATTCTTTACTCTTACCTTCGGAAGAAGAACATTCTCATTCCCAGATCTTATGAACTTCGAAAAGGACAAAGTGTGCATGCAGTTCCAGGAGCATTGACTTATCGGCCTAAGGCTGGAACATATTTTGGCACGGTTGTCGTGGATTTCGAGAGTCTCTACCCAAGCCTAATAGATTCATATAACTTATCCTATGAAACAGTTGACTGTGAACATGAAGATTGCACCGCAAATAAGGTTCCAGAAGAGAAGCATCATGTATGCAAAAAAAGGCGGGGTGTCTACTCAATACTAATTGGCGCCCTTAAAGACCTTCGCATACGCTGGTTCAAACCGCTTTCCAAAGATCCAACTGTCTTGAATGAAGAAAGGAGGCTGGCTGCTGCCTCTTCAAATCTTCTTAAGCTTATTCTTGTAGCAAGTTATGGAGTTACGGTACGAATTCACGGGTTAGCTCAGCCCGCACTTGCGGAGTCAATTACTGCTTTGGGTAGATACGCCTTGCGACGAACTTGGCAGTTAGCTGAAGAAGAGGGGTTAAGACCACTTTATGGGGATACAGACTCACTTTTTTTGGATAGTCCATCTGAAAAAGATCTTAACAAATTAATTCAAAAAGTTAAAGTTGAACTTCGTTTGGATCTTGCTGTTGATAAAGTTTATTCTATATGTGTTTTACCGAGAGCGATGAAAGCATACTTTGGAGTTAAGAAGGATGGAACTGTGGACATAAAGGGATTAACTGTCATAAAATCAAGTTCACCTCCTTTCATCAGAAACGTTTTCATGGCGTGCATGAAAGAGTTGGCTACAGTAAAGAATTGGATGGAATTTGAGGTTGCTAAGGAAAATATTAGACAAATTGTTAAATGTGCTGTATCAAATCTTCAGTCAGGAAAGGTTCCGTTAGAAGATCTAGTTTACTCAACAAAACTACATTTTGACATTTCCGATAAAACCGACGAAAATGAAGTTTATCATCAACCTTACCAATGTGCCATTCAGCTAGCAGATAGACAGAAAGAAGTCCATTCAGGAGACATTGTATCGTTCCTAAAGGTTAAACCATTCAATTATCGAGGTAAAACATTCAGCGTAAAACCTGTTGAACTTGTTATGGATTTCCGCGAAGTGAATGTCAACGATTATATTAGAAACTTGAGAACCGCTCTTAGCCAAACCTTTAAACCTATGAACATTTCGTTCAATGAAAACCATAAAACAACACTTGCAGATTTCATTTAAGGTGTTCTCAAATCTATTTCTCAAAAAAGATTGTTGTACTGAAAAGTTTATATCTTTCATAACATTATGAACCGCCAAGATATCTAAACTGAGAGTGCTAGGCATGAAACAGAAACCTGTAAAGTGGATTGTTGAGGATCAAAAGAAAAAGAACGTTTTTTGGCCTTCCGACGAAATGAAAAAAAAGGCTTGGGTAAACGATGAATCCATCTACAGAGAGGCTGCAAAAGATCCTGTTGCATGGTGGGCAAAACTTGCAAAAGAAGGTATCACATGGTTCAAATACTGGACTGAACCTTACAGGGAGCATCCACCTTTCTATGAGTGGTTTATCGGAGGAAAACTTAACATTTGCTACAATGCTGTAGACAGACATATAGTAAGCTGGAAAAGAAACAAGGCCGCAATAATCTGGGAGCCGGAGCCGCTTAATGAGTATCCTAGGGTTCTAACTTTCCAAGATCTTTATAGAGAGGTTAACAAATTTGCAAACGTTTTGAAAAGTCTAGGCGTAAAAAAGGGAGATAGAGTCGGCATTTATCTTCCTATGATTCCTGAAGTTCAGATTGCAATGCTGGCATGCGCACGCATAGGTGCTGTTCACAGCGTTGTCTTTTCAGCTTTTAGCGGTCAATCTTTACGCGAGAGAATGGCAGATGCTGAAGCCAAAGTTTTAGTCACAGTTGACGGTTACTACAGAAGGGGAAAACCAGTTAACTTGAAAGAGAGTGCAGATGCAGGTGTTATTGGAACCAAAATAAAAGACGTTATTGTCGTTAAACGGCTTGGAAATGAAATCAGTTGGGTTGAAGGCAGAGACCACTGGTGGCATGAACTTATGGAGAGAGCCGATGCTTATTGTGAGCCAGAGGTCATGGACAGTGAGGATATGTTCTTTATTCTTTATACTAGCGGAACAACAGGCAAGCCTAAAGGCATAGAACACCATGTTGGCGGATACGCTGTTCAAGCTTACTGGACAACTAAGTGGGACTTCGACCTTCATGACGAAGACGTTTTTTGGTGTACTGCTGACATAGGCTGGATTACTGGTCACACATACAATTGTTATGGACCTCTGATGAACGGCGTTACAACCCTAATTTACGAAGGAGCGCCTGACTATCCAAGCCCAGACAGATGGTGGCAAATTATCGAAAAATATGCAGTAACGGTCTTCTACACAGCTCCTACTGCAATAAGAATGCTTATGAAGTTAGGTGACGAACACGTCAAGAAACATGATCTAAACAGCTTAAGAGTTCTGGGAACTGTGGGCGAACCCATCAACGCGGACGCTTGGCTATGGTACCTCAATACTGTAGGCGGAGGAAGATGCCCTATAATCGACACTTGGTGGCAAACCGAAACAGGTGCAACTTTAATAAACTCATTGCCTGGAATTGGTCCCTTCATACCAACAGTTGCAGGCAGACCTTTCCCAGGAACAACATTTGCAGTCTTAACAGAAGAAGGCAAGCCGACAAACATTGGGGAAGGAGGCTTTTTGGTTCAGAAACCGCCTTTTGCTCCTGGCATGTTAAGGACAGTCTACAAGGATCCCGAGAGGTTCAAGCTGCAGTACTTTGGCGTCTATGGCGACAGAGTCTATTACACTAGCGACGGAGCTTACGTCTATGATCAAATGGGAAACATACGTGTTACAGGCAGAGTAGACGATGTCATGAAAGTTGCGGGACATAGACTTTCTACGGCAGAGGTTGAAAACGCTATAGCTCAGCATCCAGCAGTAGCAGAGTGCGCTGTTGTTGCGATGCCTCACGATATCAAAGGTGAGGTTCCGGTTGCTTTCGTATCTTTAAAGGCGGGTGTTCAGGGGTCACCTCAACTTGAAGATGAACTAAAGAAAAAAGTCACCGAGGTAATAGGTCCCACTGCAAGACCTGAAAAAGTAGTGTTAGTTGAAGATTTACCAAAGACCAGAAGCGGAAAAATAATGCGCCGAGTTCTTAAAGCCTTGACTGCTAACCAACCACTTGGTGACATATCAACCCTTATGAATCCAGAATCTGTTCAAATCTTGAAGGAAAGGATTGGCTATAAAGAACCAGTCTAATCCTCTCTTTTCCATTTTTTCTATTGAAAAACACATTTAAAACTAAATTAGTTTGCAAATGTTGTACCTGCATTTACCATGTTATACTAAATTAACCTTTTTAGCCTGAAACATGAACTGCTTAAAACTAAAGTTGTAAAATATTTGTTTTCAAAAATTTTCAAAAAACCTAGTTTAAATGGGCCCGCCCGGATTTGAACCAGGGACCAACAGGTTATGAGCCTGGCGCTCTAACCGTGCTGAGCTACGGGCCCGACTTTTTTGTTTACAAATAATTATCGTTCTGATTCTTAAGAATTTTTCTTATGGAGACGAGGCTTAATATTTAAATATGCCAAGTAATTTTCAGCTTAGAATATGCCGCCGAAAAACGAGCCATGTGAGCCGCCGTTCACGTTTTATTAAATTGGACGATAGCTCAGTTTGGTAGAGCAACGGACTCAAGGATAATATATCTTTGAGGCTGATGCTGTTAACTCGAAGGTCGACGGTTCGAGTCCGTCCGGCGGCGCCAAACTGTAAAGCTTAATAATGCGTAAATATAAAGAATTGTTGGCTGCTTGTTTTATTTAGAATCAATTAGCAAGAAAAATACATGAGACCTTCGTCGTAATTAATTTCTGGAAATTCTTGCTATTTTTTAACCGTTTTTTATTAAGGTTCTTGCATTTTTTGGCGTCATTTTTGATGAGAAATAATTACGCCTAGGGTCTATTTTTTATTCTGTCTTAGCAAGTATCATCACAATGCCTAGAGCAACTAGGATTACCCCAATTATGATGAAGATTGATCCTAATATTCCAACGCTCGATGAGTAAGTGTACGTTTCATACGTTAAAACTATGCCAACAGACAACAATAAGATTCCGAGAATCTTCTCCGCAAACACGAGGCCAAATCTAGGCATTGTATTGGTCTTGTTCATGTCTTAAGCCTCAAGGTAACTTATTAATCGTTTGTCACAGTTTCACTCTATAAACCTTTCTAACCAATCTCATTAAGTCGTTCTGGTAAATATTTGTCAACAATATGTGTTAAACCATAACGCGAAAACGCTTCAAGCTCACACTTCTTTCTTAACTCAACAAAAGCGTCAATCTCTCTTTGCCAAAGCCCGCCAGTGTATCTAGGATCGTTCTTTAACTCTTTCAAGCGTTTCACATCTATCTCATTTAGTTGTTCACTAGGCAACTTGTAGTTAACGATATCAGTTGCCCAAACACCAGCCCACTTCGCATCAGGAGTTGTCAACTCCCTCAAATGCGCTGCGTTCGCTGAACCTGAAATTATAACCATCGCAATGTGCATTCCCCAAGGATCTGCATCACTGAAAATGTAGGTTGGCATTCCAAGCTCTTGATTCAACCTACGTATGAAGTATCTTGTGGAACGTGGAGCCTGTCCAGCTGTGTATATTAAAATAGCGTTAAATTTTTCATGAACTCTCTCTTCTACAAATCTAGTGAACATAGCGCCTTTCTCTATCACAATAACTTTGTCAGCACTGGTTTCAACGAACTGTGACTCTGTAAGTGCTGGTCCAATCATCATACCGTCAGGGTGTGATGCAAGGTTAGTTCTGCGGTTCTCGTAGCCGGGAGATGTATATTGGATTGTTAGGTCTCCAAACACCGCTGACCTTTCTTCTGGGTATACATTGAATGATTCACGAGGTGATCCAATAACCGTCTCCAGATCAGTTATTATGTTGTCAGATTCAGCTTGATCTTGAAAAGCAACATCAAAAGCTTGAGCAGAATAGTATACGTCTCGAAGCGTGCTGGTTTTTCTCTGCTGCAACAAATCATGAACAAAGTACGCTGTCCAAACCAACTGCGTAAAGGGGCGGAGATGCGAGACAACCCTCGCACTTCTACGGACGGTTTTATTGCCCAAAATATACTGTCTAAATTCAGAACTGTAAAAAATATTATCGATGGAACGACTTTTCATTTCAACCCAGGGAAATACTCCTTGATCGATTTCTTGGCAAAATTTTATTCCAAGTTTTTCAAGGTTTTTCTGAACTGTCTCCTTTTTTCCAACGATAGATTTTCTAACATCTTTCTGTAACATGACTCCCAACAACCTTTCCTATCATTTGTTTATTCACTTATGCCATCAATATATGCATCTATCAAACCTTCTTTTTCAGGTCCCAAAGATTTTGCCAGAATCTTAACTTGCTTAAAGTCACCTCTGATGGTTTCATACATTTCAGACCCTGATGTAAGTGTAGATTCTGGAATGATCTCGATCCACTGTGACTCAGATAAGCCAAGCACTTTAACATTCACAGCATTAGCTTCATGCTTGTTCGTTATGTGAACGAGAACCGTCTTATAAGACCTGGAATCAAACGACTCGCTTTCTGTAAACTCACTCTTAGTCACAAAATCCTTGAAAACCATTTGACTTCTGTAAAGTTTGTCTGTTTCAGGCGGTTTCTCTCTACCGCTGAGCATTGCTGAAAACTGAGATATTTTTGGAAGATATTTTGCGAACACATTTAGCCTTCTAACTTGACGTTTTACGCGCTCTTTACGAGAAAGGTATAGAGCAAGTTCCCGTGCTACCTCTCGTATTGCGTTGAGAATTTCTTTACTGACTTCAGCTTGATCAGATAGAATTTCTTTGCCAACAGTCTTGTATGGAATTTTTGTGCTACACAAGTGAATGAGCACGGCAACCGGCATGTTTTGTGTGACGTTGTATCTCTTCCAGTTTATCGATCTGACTATTTTCCAGCAAACATCACCAGATTCATCATAAACCAAAGGAATCTTATTAGCAAACCTGTAAAGTAAAACCTCATCTTTGGCAGGAACCTTTCCACCATAAGCTATGGCGGCTTCAACAATAAAGGGGTGACCAGAATAGGTTGATGGACTTCTTCGCCGAACTGCAATGAATTCTGGTTCAAGCTCCTTTAACACGCCTGCCCTAAGCAATTCCTCTCCAAGCGGAGAAAGACATGATGCGTCCGGAGGCAGAAACTCATTGTACTCTTTCATTTTTTGGACAAGCATCACGATTTCTTCAGGTCTAAGCCGTTTGGGATTCAGTTTTTCCTGGATTCCAGAGGCTTTTAGAAATTCTTTCGCTGTTTTGTATCCCACTCGGTGGAAGCTTTTTATCATGAAATCAAGCATGTTTCTAGCGTTGCTCGCACGTATAATTCTCTGGATCGTTTCAACGTCTATTCCATGAGGATGCGGCTCTATTTCTTTTGGAGGCTTAGGAATCTCACTTACAGTTCTTTCAAATTTATATAATTTTCCCTTAGGATCTATGAAAGTAATTTTTGCGTAAGGATTAGCAATGGCTGTTTGTTTAAGGTACTCTAGGACTTTTGAGCTAGCTTGTCCATAACTTCCTTCGAGATGAAGTTCAACTATAGTTCCATGCCACCTTTCTTTATCTTTAAGGTGGTTCACGTGAATTCTACGGTCAAGAATAATTGGCTTATTTCTTTGAATGTCTATCATTAAGCGATACTCAACAATTCTACTGGTTCCTGTACTCGAAATTACGGTAACAGGTTTGTTTGTAGTTATTTGTCCATAAAGAATCGTCATTGTTCCGCCAAGCCCAAAGGTTCCCCGCGCCTGCTTCAACTTGTACTTTGAACTAAACAAGAATTGGCCAAGAGCTAATGGCATCTGATGAGCTGGAATTCCTGAACCATTGTCCATAACTCGAAGTGTATATATTTCAGTATTCTCGTTTTGTCCATCAAGCGTCAAACGAATGTATATGTCAGGAAGAATTCCCTTAGGCTCAGTAGCATCCAGAGAGTTTTCAACAAGCTCTCTAATAGCCGTGAAGACAGCTCGAGCTGGATTTGTGAAACCAGCGATTTCACGATTTCTGTAAAAGAAGTCGGCAGGACTAATCTCCTGGAAAGTCTCAGAGATTTCTTGAACCTCCATTTTGCTCGAAACTTGTGAATATTTTCTATCGGTTCAGCTAAAAATACTTAAACTATTATATAAATAATCAACGGGTTAAGCTGTTTTTTGCTGGAAAAGTCCTGCCTTCCCATAGTTCAAGACATTTCTTTTTGATTTCCTGTCTTTTTCTGTTGAGATATCTGTAAACCGTGACGTGCTGACTTCCTTTTATAAGCATTTGGATGGCATGTCGGGCAACATCTATTTGTTCAACGCCACCAATTATTGAAACAGTATGTCCATACACTGAAATCAAGGTTTCAGTCATTTCTTCAATGATTTTTCGTGTTTTGCCCTCTTTGCCTATTATTCTGCCTTTTACGCGTTGAATATCGGAAGGTGACCTCCCAAAGATTTCTCTAAGGTCAATTACTAAAAGCGTGTTTTCTTCATCTTGAAGCAGTTTATGTGCACGTTCAGGAGAGAACCCTCGCCCAACGGCTAGAATGTAGTCTCTCGCTTTAAACAATAATGAAGGATCGTTCTGGTTCTCTCTTAAGCTAACAGTTACGTCGCCTGTGTGGCTGTCAATGTTAAGCTCCACTTGAAGTTTTTCCTCAATATGTTGTTTGTCTTTCCCTTCTGGCCCAATAAGAACTCCTATTCTTTCATGTGGAATTTTAATGAATATCTGCGGCACCAATTATCCTCCTTAATATCTCTTCTGTTGATGTTGTTTTTACATTAATTCTATTAAAATATCGGTTTAGATTCTCTAAATCTCTTCTCAACAGTTGACATGCAATCGGATGACCTAAGTTAACTGATTGCGACATATCAATAATCACTGGTTCGTTTTTCCAAATCATAACATTATATTCGCTCAAGTCTCCATGGACAATCTTTGCTTTACGATACAGTTTTTCCACATACGCAAGTAATTTTTGGTAAATTCTATGCGGGTTTCTAAGCGTAGTTTCTTTAAGTAAAGGTGCAGTTTCTCCGTCTTCTCCTATGAACTCCATAATAAGTACATTCTTTTCAACAGTGAAGGGTCTAGGAACCTTGACATTAGCTGCATAAGCTTCAGATAGATTTCTATACTCCTTCTTCGCCCATGCGTAAATTAGATTTCGATGGTCTCTTCGAATATTTTTGAACCTGGGGTCTCCATTTATATATGATAGCATACCTTTACGGAATTCAGCTGTGAATACTAAGAAAATTTTTATGGCAATAGCTTGGCCGTCTGGTCTTGTTCCCCAATACAGTTTAGATTCTTTTCCAGCTTTAATTGCACCAAAAATGTTCTTAATTTCATTTTTGTTCATTAGATCATAGATAGTCATCAATGTTTGACGGTCAAAAACTTCTTCAAGAGCATCATATTCTTCGCTTCTTTTTTCCTTCATTAACTGTGTAGTTTCATAGGTTTTTTCTTGACGTTCAAGCCTTTTTCTAACTTTTTCTTTAATTGACGCCAGAAAAACCTCCTGCCAATATGTGCTTAGAGTTTAAGTACACCAATTTTTCGAAGGTAATCGCACTGTCCCTTAGTGTAACGCCAAATAACATCGCCACGTTGATTTGACTGGAAATCCCAAGGGCTAACAAGAACAATGTCACCTATTCTTATCCAAACTCGACGCTTCATTTTTCCTCGTATTCTGCAAACCCTTTCATAACCATCTTGACATTTAACCGTGACGCGATCATTGCCAAGCAGTTTCACGGCTACTCCAAACACATCTGTAGTTTCTGGGAGAACCATTTCGCTCAAGTTCTCCTCGCTTATTACCTTTTTTTTACCCAAAGACCGATCCCTTTATAGCTGTCTAAAGTTATATTTGTTTAAGAAATGAGAAAGACACACTTAAATACCTATATGACGTCGTTTATTGTAGCATCAAATCTTTTATATTTTTTAATTTTTAATATAGAAAAGTTGGGGGTACTCTAAGTTCGTCAAGCCCAAGTTCATTTGGTTTAAATCCCATTGCGACACCTAGCAATTGAGTGTAATGTAAGACGGGAAGATTGAAACTCACATTAAAAGCTTTTTCAATCCTAGGCTGGTTAAAATCATACATCATGTGACACGAAGGACACACGGTTATCAATGCTTGGGCTTCTACAGCTTTAATGTGATCCAGTTTTTCTTTAGCTATTTGAAATGAAATTTCCTCATTGATGCCAATCACAGTGTTGCCGCAACATTCTGACTCATCCATGTAGCTTAAACATTCAGCGCCAGTTAAGTTAATCAGCTTTTTAAGAACTGTTGGATCGTCAGGGTTATCCCCGTGGCCAACATGCTTAGACGGTCTTAGCAGGTGGCATCCTGTGTGCTGGGCAACGCGGATGTTCGTCAAAGGAATTTTAATGAATTCTTTAAGCCTGTTCAGACCGATGTCTTCTATTAAAACATGCACTAGATGCTTAACTTCCACTGTTCCACTAAACCTTATGCCAATCTGATTTAGATATCCATTAACTCTATCTTTCAACTTTTTGTCTTCCTTAAGCATCTTGTTAGTCTCGTTTAGGGTGCCAAAGCAACCACTACATAATGTTAAAATGTTCATGTTACGATTTTCTGCCAAACATAAGTTACGCGCCGCCAAAGAGAGAGCTAAATCAAAATTTACAGGTGCAACTGGAAAACCGCAACAATTACACTCAGGCATTTCAACAATCTTTAAACCAAGTTTACTAAGAACTTTTCTCGCAGACACTTCATAACTCACGAGCCTATAAGGAATGAGGCAACCCAAAAAGAGAAGGTACTCAAGATCAACCATCTTGGATCCCCATTTTGTTTTTCACTTTCTCTATTGTTTTGGCTTTCTCAAGTATCTCCAAGAACCCTGTGGACTGAAAGAGTATGTTAATGTCCTCCAGATTTATTTTTGGTAATGGAGGTAACTCTTGTTCTTTGCGTTTCTTCAGCCGCGATTCAGGTATTAAGTAAATATATCCTGTTTTCAAAATGTTAGAGACAAAAACCTTAAAAATAAAAGGGATTGCATTAAAACTTTTAATTGATGTGTTTCTAAGTGCGCGTATGATGCTTGAAACTTCTACGCCTTGGGGGCAATGATCAACACAGGTGTGACAAGTGGTGCAAAGCCATAAATCATCTTTTCCAACAAGTTTATCTTTCAATCCCAACTGAACTAAGTGCGCGATTTTTCGAGGCCTATAAAAATCTGTGAACCTTGCGATTACACAGTCAGCTGTACAAGTACCGCATTGGAAGCAAAGATGAATTTTTCCAGTGCCAAGCATGTTCATGATTTCATATTTGAAGTTTTGGTCTATCCTTTGTGTTTCTGTAGGTTTCTTGGTATCTTGTGTATTTGTGGATTCAGCCAATTCTTTTACACTCTACAGTAAAGGTTCGTTAAGGTAAATCTCAATGTAAAAAATAAGGGTTATGGTTAGATTGTGAGATAACTGAAAAAAGACTATCGATTATTTTATATTAATGCTTACCCTTTTTCTAACGTCTTCAAGGAAAAAAGGGGTTCCAAAAAGATGAGATTTGAAGAATCGCTTTCGTCTGAGGACATTATACGTCACGTCTACTATAGGCAAGGATACCGGCTTGTTGGATCTCACCTTCATAGTGCTGTAAAGATTTGTCAATGGACGAAAGAAAGCCTTCGTCGCAATAGAGTTTGTTATAAGGAACTTTGGTATCCTCCGGTTCAAAGCCACAGGTGTATGATGATGACCCCTTACCTTGGCTGCAACTGTCACTGCCTTTACTGTTGGCGGCTTCATTCTCGAGACAAACCGGAGCTGAGTTGGAAGGAGTTTCCTTTAGATATAGAAGAGTTTGATGAGCCATCTCAGATAGTTGAGCAAGCCATAGAAAAAAGAAGACAACTGTTGTCTGGGTGGAGAGGTAATCCAAAGGCTGATAAAAAAAAGTTCGATGAATCTTTGAGGCCAACTATGATGACAATTAGCCTAACTGGCGAGCCTACTTTATATCCTAAAACTTCTGGGCTTATAGAAGAAGCTGCGAAGCGAGGTATGATAACTTTTCTGGTAACAAACGGGACTGTGCCTAAAGCTCTCGAAAAGATGTCACCTTTACCTTTTCAACTTTACGTAAGTGTCTCAGCTCCAAACAAGAAATTATATAATGCAATAGTGAAGCCTCTTATGAATGACGCTTGGGAAAAACTGAACAAAACTTTGGATCTTCTGCCCAGCTTGAATGTGCGGAAAGTATTGAGGTTTACAATGATCAAAGGGTGGAACATGATTCTCCACGAAGAATATGCTTACCTTGTAAATAAAGCTCGACCAGATTTTATTGAAGTTAAAGCTTACGAGTGGGTTGGACAAAGTCAAAAACGTTTATCTAAAAACGCTATGCCTTACATGAAGGAGATAGAAGAGTTCGCTGAAAAACTTTCGCATTTTTCAGGATATAATATTAAAGATAAATATGAACCTAGTGGAGCAGTGCTTCTTGCATAACCTAAATTTCAAAGATTGTTTTTAGAGAAACATAATTTTTTATATCTTTTAATCCGCAGGTTTATATCTATTTATTTATATTCTGCAAATCTGAAGATATCGCGGGGCGGCGATGATCTAATCTGTCTCAACAGAAAGAGCGAAATGACGAAGTACCAAGCTTTTGAGCTGCCCCCTTAGAGTTCAATTTTTTGTTTAAATCACTAATAGATCAAACTCTTGGATTATTTATCTATTCTTGCATTTTATTTGCCTATAAAAAATTTATCATGACGTCTTGAAATGTGTGGACTCAGTACGAAGATTCGTATTTCCATATTCTGATCAGCTTGGAGTTCTGTTATGCTCTATGAAGGAAGAGATGGATTATAAATCGATTAAACAAGGATTCAACTTTTTGGTAGAATTTCTATGAAGATCTGCCTTATTCACGGATTTTACATGCCGAATAGTCTGTTCCTCAGATGTGATATTATCGCTATCCCTTTGCATTTCAATATTTTTTGTATGTTCATTTTCAACTCAAAGCAAACATGACCGTTAAGCTGTTATTCTCTTGACAATTATTTTTAAGCGATCAATAAGAACCCATTAGTATACTGTCTAATCATAGAAACTATTTAATGAGTCTAACCGCAACCTCAACACTGCACAGAACAGATGCTAGGTGTTGACAGCTTCGACTTAAAAAGTTTGAGAGAATAAATTTCTCAACATCAAATCTTTTTTAACTTTAATTGTC
>CAZIFH010000097.1:0-2888 GCA_964539065.1 uncultured Candidatus Bathyarchaeia archaeon
CGCTGTAACAGGCGAATTAAAGCTTCTGTAATCTTTTTCATCCTTTAAAACATCAACCTTGGCGGACCTAAAACTCCTTCAATTTAAAATATCAGATTATAATATTTTCTTCCAACATTTTGAGGCATTAATTAATACCGCTGAACTCTTAACCTTCTCATCAAATTCACTTGATGTTAAAGGTATGACTTCAATATGCGGCCTAATGTGCATGTTCCACTGAACTTCCTCAATAATATCCATCCTTCTTGTGAAGGGCATGTTTTTGAAGTCTTCAGAAACGATTAAAAGGTCTATGTCACTATCTTTAAGCCAGTCTCCACGAATCCTACTACCAAAAACATAGACTGCACTAACCTTAATTTTTTCAGATAATGCGTCTATAAACAATTTTATTACTCGCTCAATATCTTGTTGCATTTACCTATCATCATTTCAGCAATATTTACAGCCCTTTCAGCCTCCTCTTTGTCGACAGATTGGCTTGGCAGTCCATTTGCAGCATCGGGATACATTGTTATGGTGTAATATTTGTTTAAAACATACAACTTTTCCTCAAGATTGTTTTCAATCGAAAAACCTGAATCTTTTAGTAGGAGATATAATTCTGTAACAGTATGGATTTTTGGCGGCTCCTCCCTTCTAAGGATGAAAAAGAGTGCTTTTAACACTTTTTCGACACTTTGTTGTGCAAAAACGCTGCTCTAAACCATCTGCTTCTCTTTAAGGCTTCTCTTGCATCCTCTAAATCCTCATATGCTGCCATAAGCCATAATTGTGCTTCTCGTCGCATGCAGTTTATGTTATGATTCATGAAAATATAAACATTCTTGACAATAGTTTTTTATTGTTATTAGGTACAGAGAATTTACTCAAATAGTAGATTAGAGGTTGTAGACTAAAGATAGACAAACGATTATAAAATAGTAGATTGCTAGTATAGAGAAGATTTCTGCACCTTTTTGAGGTTTATCTTTCTTAAATATCTTTCTAACAGGATACAATATTATACTTGAAAGCTTTCTCGGTAAAGGTATTAGGAATGGCGTCTTATTCATGTACTTGATGTAGTCTGCTCCATAAAATTTTATCATATCGTTTTCCTCATACAACGCTATTGCTATAATGATTGTGACCACCGTCAGCCATAGGAGTGGTGGTGGTGCAAAGTATCCTCCCTTAGGCGGCATAAAAATGTACTTATCGTATAATAATAGGGCGTAGGTCCAAAGGATGAAGCTCAAATACTGCGGATGCCTAGAATACTTGTATATACCTGAGGTTATAATGTTCTGTTTAGTGAATTTGCTGTAGAGCCAAATTGTGCAGGAGAGGAAGAAGATTGCTGCACTTAAAAGCACCATTGCAAAAAAGAACATAATGTCAAAGACCTCTGCAAACGTGAAGCTGTTACTTATGTAGCCAATGTAGCCTACAGCAAACCTAACAATATCATATGGAAGATAAACTATGTCACCTAATTCGAAAATTTCTCTTGCAAAATAAATTTTCTCGGGCCATGTTGCTCCTGGAGACAATTCTATAACTGGAAGCCATAAAATTCTTAGGATACCTATGCCTGCCAAAAAGAACATTGTTGAAGCAAAGTAGCTGAATGTTGGAAGATAAAGTGTTAGAGAACCGAGGAAAGAAAACTTTCTTTTTCTTAGAACAAATCCGAGAATTATTAATGCTATGATTATTGTTAAACTCAGGTAGCCTAAAGGCCTTATCGAATCAATAAACTTTTCTGCATCACTCCAATTTAACCCATAGTCGACAAAGGTTTCTCTAAATAACTCGTTAACCATTACCGGAAGCTGTATAGTCGAATACAATATTCCAATTGTAAAAATTGCAGACAAAGCTGTTGAAAAGGCTATTAGACGCCTATCTTTCATCACACTCATCCACGCATTTATTAAAAAGATTTTATTTAAAATTCTATACATTAGAACATTTTAAAAGTGGTTATGAAGTTGGGCATGCGACCCAACCGCAGTCTAGACATTTTATGCAATCGTCTTGAAAGATAAGATTTTTACTACCACACTCTTGGCATGTTACAAACTTTTTCTTATTTGGTACTATACTTTTTTCTTCTAGTGGTAACTTGAGTTCTTCAACAACAGTGTGTGGTTTTAATGTTTCCTCTGAAACCTTTTTACCTAAAATGTTTGTCACATCTATCCCTAGACTTTTCATAATCTCGATCGTTTTGTTCTCTGTTATGTTAGCGTATGTGCCTTGTTTCTGTGAAGGTGTAACCAGTACTTGAACACTTTTTGAAGTGTCCCTATATATTGTTAGGCTTTTTAAACCGATCTTGTAACTGAACAAGTAGGCTTTTTCAACATCTTCTACTGTAACCCATTTTGGCATGTTTACTGTCTTACTTATTGATGCGCAAATCCAAGTCTGAGCCTCTGACTGTGCTCTAATATGATCCCACCATGGTATATCGTATGCTACAAGGAACACTTTCTTCATGTCTTCAGGAATTTCCTCTATACCTTGTACTGACCCTCCATTGTCTGCAACCTTCTTTAAGATCTTGTCATCGTATAATCCTCTTTCCTTTAACGCTTTCTCGAATTCGATGTCCACATAAAAGAATTTTCCAACTGTTACCCTTTTCTCGTAAACTAGTGCAAACTGTGGCTCAATTCCAGAGGAAACATCAAATATCATTGAAATTGAACCCGTTGGCGCTACAGTAGTCACTTCCGCATTCCTTATACCATACAATTTAATATCTTCTGCTATCTTGTTCCAATCCAGCGTCCAATATTCTCTGTGATAGAAGCCTTCAAAAGGCATTTCTCCATCAACGTAAGCTGAGTCATTAAATAGCGGGAACACTCCTCTCTCTTTAGCCCTTTCAATAG
>CAZIFH010000098.1:0-4595 GCA_964539065.1 uncultured Candidatus Bathyarchaeia archaeon
GCATTCATTAACTGAAGAAGAAATTAGATTACGGATTTTAAAATTCCTAGCAAACCCGCCTAGAAAAGGAGGTTCAGCCTGGGGAGTTCACAAGAGCATCATCCGAGAAGCTATTCATGTACCAGAAAGAAACTTAGACGTTAATATGGCATATCTTGCTAGAAATGGTTTAGTAAAGATTGTTCAGACACATGGTGCTGACTGGCTCTGGGCAAGAATAACGCCTGTTGGTTTGGATGTACTTCAGAATCCAGCAAGATATGAAGAACGATACCCTTTTGTGACAGAAAAATTATAGTAAAAGCTGAATCTTCCAAAAAATGTTAATCTAATGGAATAACTCATAGATTTTTGTATTTATTATCTTTTATAATTTTTAATTCATGAATGAGTGATTAACTTTTTTTGTTTAGTACATAAATAATTAGATCTTAGTCGCAATCGATACTTCAGCTATTATTAAATGTCTTTTATTACAATTTTCGCATCTTTTTGTGAGATTTCTGGAAATATCTATGATTTATTAAGTAAGGAAATGATGTCAATTAATATTTCGAAATTTCTGTCAATTTTATGTATTATTGCAATAGCTGTTCTAGCGTCAATAGTATCTTTATCAACGGCATATATCAGCCAAGTGAATAAAATCATAGAGATGAAAGATGTACCACTAAGTATTGTAATTCAGCTAGACATAACATTGGGTTCAGGAAACTCAGACGGTCAAATTTTAGATTTGTTTGCAAATGTTTTGGGATTAACAAATGCTGGAACATCATATGGTTTAAACTTCTCTACCTTAAATATAATCATACGAACTGTTGCATCATTGCTGGAAGGGTTTTATTATCACTCTTTTTGTTTTTATTTACTTCCGCCAAAAGAAATTATGGACAAAAAATATTATGTTTAAACTTACCAAATGGGTTTTTTATGAGGCGTGATTAAAGGTTACCCTGTAGAACAAGCAGGCTTAAGATTCTCTTGTAACACACATGAAGATTTAGCGATGTATATAGTGCTTTCACGGAACACCTAAATCGTAAAATTAATGAACGGACAGTATACGTTGAAGAGCGTGTATCGCCCGGACAACCTTTCTCTAACTGTTTGGCGGTGAAGGATAACGACAACGGTAAACCTGACTATATTCAGAGCGCTATATGAATAACGTTTTTCTTGACAAAAAATAATTATCTAAGTTAACAGTTTTTATTCGAACGGTCTGAGATGTGTATGAAACTGAACAAATTGAACAAATTTATCGGGTTAATTAGGCTAATTCGACCTATTAACGGCTTGATGATGGGGGTAGCCGTTATTGTTGGTGCGTCATTAGCATTGGCGGAACCTTTCTCTTCAGAAGTTGCGCTTGACCTTTTCTTAGGTTTTTTGACAGCATTTTCTCTTACCAGCGCCTCAATGGCTATAAATGATTATTATGACTACGAAATTGACAAAATTAACGAACCAGACCGTCCACTTCCAAGCGGCATAATAAAGCGAAGAGAAAGTATTGTTTTCTCCTGTATCTTAGTTTTAACTGGTTTAGTTTCATCAGTCTTGACTAACAAATTTTCCTTTGCGCCCTTTGCAGTAGCTATCATTTCTCTCTTATTATCAGTTATCTATGCAACTATTGGAAAAAAAACAGGGTTACTCGGTAATTTTTTGGTTAGCGCTTGTGTAGCCACCCCATTTGTTTATGGAAGCTTTGTTGTCGGTAAAGGTTTAACATCAAAAATTGCATTATTTGCTGCCTTAGCCTTTTTGTCTAATACTGGAAGAGAAGTTACAAAGGGAATTGTTGATGCTAAGGGAGATAAAATGAAAGGAGTCAGAACTGTCATGGTTATTCATGGAGACAAGGTTGCATCCGTTGTTTCATCATGCTTCTTTCTTTCCGCAACACTTCTTAGTCTGCTTCCTTGGCATCTCAAGCTAGTTTCGGTATGGTACCTTCCTTTTGTTGCGATTGCTGACACAGGCTTTGTAATTTCTTCAATCATGCTTCTCCATAACCCGTCAAGAAAAAAGGCTAAACAGATTAAGAATCTTATCTTGATCTGGATGCTTCTAGGAATGATTTCCTTTTTTCTGGGATCCATTTAAATATTTTGCAGATCGATAAGCAACCTTCAAGGTCGACTTTCTCAACAATCATTCTTCGTTTTAAGACGTTTATCTAGTAATAATTATGTTCATTTTTTAGCGTGATATGTTTATATTTTTAATCTTGTTTACTCATTATTTGCTTTGACTCATTTTAAGGACTTGATAGGTTTGGCGATCGTATAGTTGCGGGGATTGCCAAGCCAGGTCAAAGGTGCAGGCTTCAGGAGCCTGTCCCATAGGGGTTCGCGGGTTCAAATCCCGCTCCCCGCACTTTTTTATGAATTATTTTTTGGTTACCAGTTTAAGTGGCATCGTTTATGATAGATTTATTTCTTGAGTTTTTCCAGTTCGTATGGATTCAAAGCTCTTCAATACAAGCAATGTTGCTCTTGTTCCATCTTCTACAGGACAAGGTGAAGATTCGCCAGAAAGGACATACCTAACAAAAGCTTCATTTTCTTGAATTAAACCATAATCTTTACCAATAATTCCTGATGCCCCTTTAAAAGGAATTCTAAGGTTGATCTCAGCTTTGAGTCCTAATCCTCCTCCAGGCGAGTCATACCAAAGTTCTTGAAAGTTAAGTATGAAAGCTCCATGCCCCTCTCCTAGAAGTTCATACGCCACCTCAGGTAGCCCTGCTGGTGCACAGTCTGCTATTATTACCGCAGCTGTTGAACCGTTCTCAAAACGAATAACTCCCATCATAGTGTCAATTACCTCCTTATTAACATGTCTTACGCTTCCACCTTCGGCATGTATCTCAACAGGTTTTGATGCACTAAAATAGCATATGGTATCCATTGTGTGGCAGCCTGCGGAAAGAACGTTACCGCCGCCTCCTCTAGAATTTTGAGCCCAAAAAGTGTCAGCCCATCTTCCCTGTATTTGGCGGCCCCAAACCATTGTAGGTCTAGGAACTAACTCTTTAGCTTTCTGAGATAACTCGGAGAATCTTTGTGGAAATCCCATCATGAATTTTATCCCCGTTGATTTCACTGTATCCTCCATTTGCTTGCATTCCTCAACAGTTAGAGCCAACGGTTTCTCCATGAATATGTTTTTTCCTGCTTGAGCTGCTTTTATGCCCAACTGCACATGAGTATCATGATGAGTGCAGATATAAACGGTGTCAATCTCCGAATCCTTTAAGAGTAGGTTAAGATCGGTTGTAAAGTAATCAGCATTAAACTCTTTATATGCACTCTTTGCCTTGTCCTCAACTATATCCATCATAGCTTTTATCTTAATCTGCGGTATGTAGTGCTGTATAATCTTCATATGTTTTTGCGCCATAAGACCGCATCCAATAAAACCGACATGTATAAAATTAGACATTAAAACATACACCTTTCATCCTAGGTATTTTTGGTTTTATTTAAGATTTTTCAAAACACTGTTGATCACGGAATAGACATCTTGGACAGGTTAATCGTATTGTTATCGTTGGTGCTATTAAATCTTTCAATTGGTGTACATTTTATTGCTGTGTGGTACCGTGCAGTATTGTAGTCGTTGACAAACCGGTTCATCTTTCTAGAGGCTTCATTGATTGTTGTGAAGAAATTCTCCCGTAAGAATTCTGTTTCCACGGTCTTGAAGAAGGATTCTATGTAACCGTTCTGCCAGGGGACTTCTTTTTGATGTACCTATGCTGTATTCCGTTCCTTTCAAGCCAAGCGTTGAACTTCTTGCTTCTGAAGCAGCGGTGGTTATCCGTCTTTATTGTTTTAGGCTTTCCATAGGAACGGATGAACCGCTCACATGCGTCTATAATATTATCAGCCTTAAATGATGGTTGTAACCCGGTTCACGCTATCCGTGTTCCCCCTATCGATGATGCCTATTGGATACAGCTTCTGCTTTCCTATGTATATGCGTCTTTTCACATCCATCTGCAGCTGCTCCAACCTGCCATATTGCCTTTGAAGGTGCTTGTTTCTCAGCTTTATCTCTCTACGTTTAGGGATGTACTTCCTCACTGTTCTCTCAGACAACCAGATTCCTTCTCTAGACAGCTCCCGTGATATTCGAGAAGCCTTCCATCCATGCGTCTTTGACAATTCTGTTATCCTCACCGTTATCTCCTGAGTGGTTGCTCGTGTATGCTTAGGCCTTTTAGATCTCGACTGCAGTATACCATACTGCTCGTACCTCTGTTTCCTATAGTAAAACACGCTTCTAGCTATACCAAATGCTCTACATACCACCGTCACAGTCAATTCAGCAGAAGCTCTCATTAATTGAGCGTTTATCAACTCGCTATCAGGTATCATACCAATCACATTAGATCATATGATGCCTGTCCAACATGTATCTTCCGAAATCAACACTGTTTAACGCATTTTGTTTAACGCATTGTACGAGAAATCACAAAAATAATTCAAAACACAATAAGAAAATTTCAATTCATCCCTAAATTAGTAAAACTTTAACAAGATAAGAAAAAGCAGAACAATTGCGTTACCTCTCAATGTGTA
>CAZIFH010000099.1:0-2513 GCA_964539065.1 uncultured Candidatus Bathyarchaeia archaeon
CCTCTATACTGCCTGTTGCCAAAATAGCAGTTTCTGGAATATTGATGATTGCAATAAAAGAGTCTACATTAAACTGGCCCATGTTAGATATTGTAAAGGTTCCGCCCGAAAACTCCTCCTCTCGCAATTTCTTGTCACGTGCTCTTGTTACGAGATCAGTTACCTTGATAGCGACCTCTTTGAGGCTTAATTTATCGGCGTTCCTTAAAACTGGAACAATTAATCCATCGTCCAATCCAACAGCCACTCCAATGTTAACATTCTTCCACTGATGGATGTTTTCACCATCAAAAGTTGAGTTCAACAACGGATATTCTACAAGCGCAATGGCTGCAGCTCTCACAAACATATGGGTGTATGATAATCTGACACCACTTTCATAGTTTGATAACATAGTTTCCCGCAATTTTGTTGCTTCAGTCATGTCAACATGAACTCCAACGTAAAAATGTGGAACATGCCTCTTACTTTCAGTCATCTTTAATGCTATAGCCTTCCGCATACTTGTTATTGGAACAAGTTGGAATCCAGTTTCTTCAGAAGTAGATAAAGGCTTTTTAGCGGCAAAAGCAAGAACATCTTCTCTCGTAATTCTGCCTTCCGGTCCTGTCCCAGTTACTTCATTGATATTTATACCCATTTTTTCAGCCAATTTTTTAGCTAATGGTGAAGCCTTAATCCTTTCACTAACTCCTTTTTCTTGTATTTTTTTAGCAGATTCAGAAACAATCTGTTCTGAGGGGTTCTCTTCAAGTGTTTCTCTCTTAAGTTGCCTCTCTTCAGGTAAAGTTTCATCTTCCTTGGCAATGTATCCTATTACCGTGCCTATTACTGCCTCTTCCCCTTCTTGTACTATAATTTTTTTCAGTATTCCTGTACCACGAGATTCAACTTCAATGGTAGTCTTGTCAGTCTCAATCTCAAGCAGCGGTTCTCCTTTTTGAATTGTTTCTCCTTCTTTCTTAAGCCACTTTACTATCCTTCCCTTCTCCATCGTTTGCCCCATTTTAGGCATTATAATTTCTGTTACCATGTAATTAGCACCTCAACTTCTTATTACCATTTGAATATATTATCTTTTAGGAGTAAATACATTGTTAATTAAATATTTTTATATTGACAAATTCAAACTAATCTAAAAATTAAAAAACTTTATTTTAGCTTCAACGTAAAGAGGTAATGTGACCAATAAATGAAAATGAAAGCTGCTATTCTAACTAAGCCTGGGCAATTTGATGTGCGAGAAGTTGACAAACCAAGTTGCGAATCTGGCGACGTTCTAATACGAGTAAAGATCTGTGCAATTTGCGGTACTGATTTAAGGATTTTTAGTGGACAAAAGAAAATTGACGTTCCGATCACTGGGCATGAAATATCAGGGGTAATAGAAGAAATAGGTGAAGATGTCAAGGGTTATTATATAGGTGAGAAAGTAATTGTCAAAACAGTTGTAGGGTGTGGTGAATGTGACGCATGTAAAAAAGGAGAAGAAAATCGTTGCAGAAAAAAGTTTAAAGCTATAGGTTACCAATTTAATGGTGGATACGCTCAGTTTCTGCTCTTAAAAAAATCTGCTGTAAAGCAAGGATGTGTCATCGTAATACCTGAAAACTTGTCCTTTGAGGAGGCCAGTATTGTAGAACCTCTGTCTTGCATAGTAAATGGCTGGTCATCCTTTAAACGCCGTTCGAAGGGATTCACGACCGTTGTAATAGGGGCAGGAATTATTGGTATGCTTCATGCAGAGTACGCTAAACAAAAAGGCGCCAAAGTGATTCTTGTAAACCGTTCCTCTTCAAGGCTTATTCTAGCTCAGAAAATAGGAGTACCTGTGGATGCATATGTTGATGCCAGCATTTGCAATCCCGTTAAAAAAGTTCAAGAACTTACGAATGGAGTAGGTGCTGATGTGATTATATGTGCAGCTTCTTCTAAAGATATTCAACAAGAGGCTTTTGAAATGGCGGCTATTGATGCGGATATAAGCTTTTTTGCAGGAATCTCAAGGGAAGATCCATATGTCAACATAAATACAAACTTAATCCATTACAATGAGTTGCACATTCACGGCGCAAACTCTTCTAATAGGAGGCAGTACTTGGAAGCTATAGATCTTATTGCTTCTGGTAAGATAAATGTAAAAAAGTTTATTACGCATAAATTTCCTCTTGAAAAGATTTCGGAAGCGATACTCACGCTTGAAAAACGAGATACGAACGCTATAAAGGTCCTAATTGATCCTTGGTTATAGTAGGATTCAAATTAATGATGCAATGAAGATGGCATTCAAGTTTTTCATCAACTTTGAGTATCACAAGTCCCATATGAGTTTAAAGATATAATCAAAGAACCTCATGAAAAACTCAATAGTAATGATCGATGCTAATAAGCACACCCATATAATATTTTAAAAAAATGCTTTGTGGACTAATTATGCTGATGGAATATCTAATTCTCCAATTTTAGGGCTGAGTTGTTGAAAGAGGCTCAAAACCTCGTCCTTCTCTCTTTTT
>CAZIFH010000100.1:0-3271 GCA_964539065.1 uncultured Candidatus Bathyarchaeia archaeon
CATTAATACATATAGAGTTCATAACGAGAATTGGAAAGCCATCTCCATACATAGGTGAATACCAGTTTCAGTATATGACGGATGAAGAAATCCAAGTTTATGTTCCCATTTTGAAAGAAGTTTTTATTAATTACGATCAACTCGCAAAAATCTGGTTCAAAAACAAACCTTTAAACGAGTAACAAGTGTTAGAAAAGCTAAAAAACGAATATTTTAAATATTTCTCTCCTCTGTATGCTGAGAGGAATGCAGCTATGAAGGCACGGAATTACCGCGAAGTCAAGGGTGCACCTTACACGAGGACCAAGTATATTCATGGGTCTCCACAAGCAAAGATTATGAAGTTCACGATGGGAGATTCTTCTTCAAGTTATGAGTACGAAGTCTCTCTAGTTTCTGATAAGAGGGTTCAAATAAGACACAACGCTCTAGAAGCAGCTCGAGTTGTGGTGAACCATGAACTTCAAACAAGGCTTGGAAACAACTTTCATATGAGAGTTTTGCCATTACCACACGTCATTCTTCGCGAAAACAAGATGATCTTTGGAGCTCACGCTGACCGGTTGCAAGACGGAATGAGAAAAGCCTTTGGTAAACCCGTTGGAAGAGCAGCCCGCGTGGAGCCAGGTCAGTCAATCATAAAAACCTACGTTAACGAAAACGGAATAGAAGCTGCAAAGATTGCCTTAAAACGAGGAAAAGATAAGTTGCCCACAACTTGTAAAATTGTTATGCATAAAATTGAAAAATCAAATGTTGAGGTGAAAAAGGTTGTCAACTAAGAAAGGAAAGTACGTATTATGGTTTGACGAGATAGGTATGGAAGATGTACCATCAGTTGGAGGAAAAAGTGCCAGTCTAGGCGAAATGACTCAAAGAACAGGTGTCCCTGTTCCATATGGCTTTGCAACTACTGCAGAAGCGTTTAGACATTACCTTATTAAGAATCAAATAGACAAGAAACTTCCAGAAATATTGAAAGAAATCAAAGATCCAAACGACACCAAGACCCTTCAAACTGTAGGTGCAAAAATAAGAAAAATTATTGTAACAGCGGATATGCCGTCTGATTTGGAGAAAGAAATAGTTAATGCATATAATGATCTTGCTAAAAGGATTGGAGAGAAAGATCCATTTGTTGCAGTACGCAGTTCAGCGACGGCTGAAGATCTTCCTGACGCAAGCTTCGCAGGTCAACAGGAGACTTACTTGAACGTCCATACGTCAAAGGAGGTCGTTGAAAAGGTTAAAGAATGCTATTCAAGCTTGTACACAGACAGAGCAATCTTCTACAGAATACAGAAGGGCTTCGATCACATGTCCGTTGCATTGAGCGCCGCTATTCAACTTATGGTTTACAGTAAATCCAGTGGAGTCATGTTCACTTTAGACGTGGCAAACGGAGATCGAAGTGTCGTATTAATTGAAGCTGGATACGGCTTAGGCGAATATATTGTTCAAGGAACAATAACTCCAGACGAATACCTTGTAAGAAAAAGTGATTTATGCATCATAAAAAAGAATATACCGAAAAAGACAGTTCAACTTGTACGTTTACCGTTAGGTGGAACAGAGCAACGTCCTGTACCTGCAGATCTACAAGATAAACAGGTCTTAACTGACGATCAAATTGTTGAATTAGCTAAATATGCCATTGCAATAGAACAACATTACAAGAAGCCTATGGATATCGAGTGGGCGTTGGATGAAAGGTCAAACAAACTATTTATCCTCCAAGCCCGTCCAGAAACCGTATGGGCAACCAAAAAGGAGACAAAGGTAGAGAAAGAAATTACTGTTACGAAAGAAAGAAAGGTTTTGGTACAAGGACTTCCGGCTTCTCCAGGATTAGCTGTAGGCAAGGTTCACATAATTCCAACAGTTGACAGAATTAACGAATTTGAAAAAGGAGAAATCTTAGTAACTGAAATGACTGCACCAGACTGGGTTCCAGCTATGCGGAAAGCTTCAGCAATTGTTACCAACTCTGGAGGAATGACGTGTCATGCCGCAATTGTTTCACGTGAGCTAGGAATCCCATGCATTGTGGGCACAGTCTCCCGCGGGAAAGCTGCTACGGAAGCCATTCCAGATCGTATTATGGTCACAGTTGACGCAAAGCTTGGCGTGGTGTATGAAGGTATGCTTGAGGAAGCAACTAAGAAGGAATTTGCTGCATCTACTGTGGTGAGTACCGCTGAGCCGCATATAGTTACTGGCACAAAAGTTTACGTGAATCTAGGAGAACCTGAGATCGCTGAGAAGGTTGCTGCTTTACCTGCTGATGGCGTAGGCTTATTAAGACAAGAATTTGTTTGGACAAGCGAGATTGGTCAACATCCACTTCACCTCATTGAGTCTGGGCATCCTGAAAAAGTAGTTGACGGACTTGCAGAAGCCTTTAGAAAAATCTGCGCCGCCTTCTATCCAAGACCAGTTGTTATGCGCTTCAGCGATTTTAAATCTTCAGAATACAGAGATTTGAAAGGTGGAGAAAAATTCGAGCCGATTGAACCATCAGCTTTAATGGGGTGGAGAGGTGCTTCTCGATATTACGATCCAAAATATGTTGAAGCTTTTAAGCTTGAGGTCAAAGCAGTCAAGAAAGTACGTGAGGAGTTTGGGCTTAAGAACCTTCACGTGATGATTCCGTTCTGCAGGCGGGTTGAGGAAATGGAGAAAATTAACAAAATCTTCGAAGAAGAAGGTCTAGTAAGAGGTCCAGACTTCAAAGTTTGGCTTATGGCTGAGATACCTAGCAACTGTCTTATTGCTGATAAATTTAATAAATATGTGGATGGATATAGCATTGGAAGCAATGATTTGACTATGACAATTCTTGGATGCGACCGCGACAATGAAACTGTCGCTCATCTGTTCGATGAACGTGACCTAGCGGTTAAACGAGCAATCCGTGTTCTCATCAAACTTGCTCACCGCGATGGAAAAACAGTCAGCATATGCGGCCAAGCTCCAAGCGTGTACCCTGAATTCACAGAGTTTCTTATCAAAAGCGGAATAGACAGCATTTCAGTAAACCCCGATGTGGTTGTGTCAACCAGAAAACTTGTTGCTATGGTTGAACAACGATTGCTACTTGACAAAGCGACAGGAAGAGGATTGGCCGAAAACTCGGATCTCGACATTCCCATATAACTAAGTGTTTTCCTTCTTTTATAGCAAAATTGATGCTTAATTCTGCTTGTTTTCTATTTATCCTCTTTTTTCTGAAAAATATAAAAAAAGTCATTTTTGCTATATGTCACTCTCC
>CAZIFH010000101.1:0-3342 GCA_964539065.1 uncultured Candidatus Bathyarchaeia archaeon
GGTATAGCTGTAGTAAAACTGAATTTATGTTCTTTAAAATCGCGAGAAACCGGTGCAACATCAGATCCATGTGTGGTAGAGCAGCTCGTAAAGTTCCTTAATGAGAAAGGGGTTATAGTGAAGCTTGTTGAATCGGACTCAGCAAGTAAAGATGCTGACTTGGCTTTCAAATATCTAGGTTTTAAGGATCTGGAGAGGAGATACGATGTTAAATGTATTAACCTCTCTAAAGATGATTACACGATTAAACAGATTGACGGGTACTATCTTAAGTCGGTAAAAGTGCCGAAAACCATGGAAACTGCTGACCTATTCATCACCCATCCAAAACTGAAAACACATTCAAGTTTGAAGGTATACGTGACTGGCGCCCTTAAAAATCAATTTGGTTGCCTAATGGATAGAAACAAGGCTTTGCATCACCCAAAAATACATGAGGTAATAGCCGATGCCAACTTGGCGTTTAGACCCGACTTAACCATAATGGATGGAATAATTGCTATGACTGGTTACGGCCCGACTAATGGAACACCTTTGAGGCTAAATACGTTAATTGTTAGTAGTGATCCAGTGGCGGTCGATTCTTTCGCGGCTAGATTGTTCGGATATAACCCTTGCTCTATTAAATATATTAAGCTTGCATCAAGTAAAGGACTAGGAAACATGAAATATAGTCTTTATGGCGAAAACATTGCTATAGTGAATCTCTTATCTCTAACCGAGAAAATCATCGTCCAAGCAACTAATCTTCTCAGCTCAATTGGGTTAAGTGCGCCTGAGGGCTAACGGGGAAATCGAAATGGCCCTAAAGGTAGGTGTGATAGGCTGCGGTCAAATTGCGTTACAAGCGCACATACCTGCGTTTAGAGAACTAGGATTACAAATTGTAGGCGCAGCTGATGAGAGTAAAAGAGCGTTGACAAGAGTAAAAGACGTCAAGCATAAATACGCTAACTATCTTGACCTTCTAAGGCATGATTTAGACTTCGTAAGCATATGCACCCCCCCTTACACTCATTACGAAATATGCCTTAACGCCATGGAAAGAGGAATAAATGTTCTAATCGAGAAACCTCTCACACTAAGCGTGGAAGAAGCAACAGACCTTAAAACAAAAGCTGAAAAAAATGACGTTAAACTATGTGTCGTTCATAATTATAAGTTCATAGATATAATTGAAAAGGCTAAGAAACTACAGGATCAAGGAAGCATGGGCAAACTCTTAGCAATGCATACAATTGTCCACGGGACTCCTCCTCCTGCATGGAAAACTTGGAGGTTTGATGAAAGTAAAGCCGGGTGGATGTTGCTTCAATTTTGTCACCCACTATACTTACAATTATGGTTCTGCGGCAGACCGAAATCAGTATATGCTATAGCGAAAAAGCCTCTTGGAAAGTATCCGTTGATATGTGATGTGGAAGCCTTAGTAAATTTTGAGTCTTCTGTAGGTTTTCTGGAAATGAGTGAGTTTTGCGCATCTTCAAATTTTAGAATTGACCTTATAGGGACTGGAAGCACTATAGTTTTAGAATTGCCTGTTAAAGCGAGAATAATCGCATCTTCGATTCCAGTGAGAGCTGTAGAGGAAGCATTATACTCATTTGGTGATTTATTCAAACTGTTACATCGATATATGGTGTTGAGTAGGAATTTTTCAAGAGGTTTTCTGGGGGGGTCTCATTTGAAGCTGATAAGCAAGTTTGTAAAGTCTTTGCAAAGCGATGAAGAGGTCCCTGTGCCGATTGATGAAGCAGTACAATGTATAAAATTGGCAAAGGCGATTGAAAAATCGATTATGGAAAGAAGAGAAGTAACAGTTTAATGAAAATTTACATGTGACAAAATGGAGTTCATTATTGGTTTTATAGCCTTCACACTTGCCATTTTTTCGAATTTGCCCTTGACAGCTGAAATATTTAATGAGGAGGATTTAACCACAAAAATAGTAATATCCTTTATTCTAGGTCTTTCAGCAATTTTACTTCCGTTGTATATCGTTGGTTACACGTTAACCCAAGGGTTCATTTCAGCTTCTTGGATTATTTTCCTATCAAACATCACAATCTTAGTCTGGGGATTAGCCAAGCATTTCCAAGAGATAAAATGTTGTATACGAAATTCGGTCAAGCATGCTTTTATCAGTTCAGGCAGAGGAATTATTGACTATTTGTTATTTGCAGCACTGCTTTATCTGTTTTTTAAGTATTTTTATATATTGTCGATAAAGGGAATATATGATGCTGATGCTGTTGGTCTTTACCTGCCTTTCTCGAGCAGAATATACGAGGTTGACCATATACCTCTCACCGCTTACGATTATCAACCGATTCTGTCATCTACAGGGATAAGCATTATTTATGCATGGTCCCACTCTTTAACTCTCTCACCTTACGGTGAAGCTTTTAGACTTCTCCCCACATTATTTATAGCAGTTTCCTTGCTGGTCATCTACGAATTTTCAAGGATTTTCTCAGAGGATATAGCGAAAATATCAATAATAATCTATGCTTATTCACCCATCCATGATAAGATTCTATGTTATAATTCATACTATCCAGATGTATGTTATCTCTCCTTAATACTGGGCGCTCTCCTCCTAATCTACAAATATGTTAAATGCTGTAAACCTGAGTATATTCTAGTTGCCGGGCTTGCGTACGGGATGTCTGCGTTGATGAAACCGCAGTTTCTCTTTCTTTTCCCAAGCATCCTCTTTTCTTTATCGGCTCTTGTAAGCGGTAAAACGGTAAGGATAATCTCAAAATATCTAATCACTGGAATAACAATCCTCACTTTTTTCCTGATAACTCCCATTGGCAACCAAATTTTTATTCTAAATCTTGAACCAGTGACAAAGGTCGAGATTATGGTTTTTCTCATCGTTATGACGGCAATAATCGCTTTTCTCAATGAAAAAGCTGATAAAACCAGCTTACCAAAAATTTCATACCCAAAGTTGATGAGAGACTTAATGTTATTTTTATTGTTTTCCTCCATTATTGCTGGCTTACAGTTTATGCGAAACTATGTTTTTACTGGAAGTTTTATGTGGTCATACCAAATTCGTATTCCCAATTATTCATGGGCTCTAGAACAGATAAGTAAAATTGCTGGCGAATCTGCTCCATTAGAGCATTTTGGTTTTGAAGAAGGCTTATTGCTTCTATTTTCATTCCTACTTTTCCACTCAACAATAGGCATGAACTGGTTTATCCCTAAAATTTCCGGCTTTATTTATGGGCTTAAAAACAATAAATTATACTTGTTGATTATTTGGATGGCGGGTTACCTAATTGCGTATTTGCCAGCCAGAGTCTATATCGTAACATATATCAATCC
>CAZIFH010000102.1:0-2562 GCA_964539065.1 uncultured Candidatus Bathyarchaeia archaeon
ATTATGTAACAGCTTTAAGATTTGAGTATTTTTAGCTAAATAGAAACATTTAAAAAAAAGAATTCCATTCGCATAATAGAAAACATTCAGAAAAATAATTTAGAACAATTAAAAGGTGAAAAAATGGGAAAATCTCCTAAAGGTCAGTTTGCAGCTAGGAAACTTCGTGTTAAAAGGAAGAAACTACGCTGGAGCAAAATTGACTTTAAACGTCGCAGCCTGAGGCTAGACATCAAGTCTGACCCTCTTGAAGGGGCACCTATGGCTAGAGGGATTGTGCTGGAAAAAGTCGGTCGAGAGAGCAAACAGCCTAATAGTGCAATAAGGAAATGCGTTCGTACGCAACTTATAAAAAATGGAAAGGTTATAACCGCCTTTCTGCCTGGAGATGGAGCTTTAAACCATGTTGATGAACATGATGAAGTTGTCGTAGAAGGTATAGGAGGCTCAAAAGGAGGGGCGTTAGGAGACATACCAGGCATTAGGTGGAAGGTAAGTACAGTCAATGGTGTTTCCTTAAAGGAACTTGTGTTAGGAAGAAAGGAAAAGCCTTTACGATAAATAATTTTTTTTATAAACCTCTAGTATTAACAAAAAGCCAAATGTAGTACTACTGCTGGATAACTGTAAGATTAGGGAGATGCAGGTATCCATGTCATCAATGAAATCTTTTCGATTATTCTTGTCCTTTCCTTTGTATTAGTATATTCAATAGGAAAGTGTTTTTTTACTGGCACAATAATCAGATGAAGGACCTTATTATAAGCGTCATCCCATATTTCAATCATATCTTTTTTGATTTGAAGTACGGAACATGTCCTTAGAATTTTGTATAGATTATCGAAATCAGAACCTGTTTTAGAAAGAAGAATTTGGTTCTCAAGCTTTAATACATAAATATCCATCTTTTCTACTTGCACAAACCTTACAACGAGATCATAAATGTAGTTAATATCCGACCTTATGTCTGTAATCACACCATAATTACTGTCAGATTTCAAGAAACTTTTCACCAGTGTTCTGACTAGACTAGAAACATCAATAGCCTGCTCTGGAAATTCACCTTCGACTTTCTTCTTTAGCGATGAGCTGCTCTCAGCTGTCATCTTATGTTCACTTAAAGAACCTCTTTTATTCTTATAATTACAGAATAATTGTTTTTAGATAAAACATTTGCTATCTAGAGTCTAAAAATCTATAAGAAAATAATTAGTATTCATATACCTACTAGCTTTTGCAAGCAGGAATACAAAAGTAAACAATGAACACATGCATCCAAAATCATGAAAAATTCATTGTGCTGGCATCATTCTAGGTGTGATTGATGGGTTAAACAAAGATTTCTCGAAAATATGTATATTTAAGTCTAGAAAGTCATTATTGAAAGCTAAAGGATAGTGAACTTTAAAGTACTGATTATTAGGCTTCATACAACCTCTTTTTATCGTTGTATGGTGAAGGCTGCCATAAATGAACAGACATTGAATACAGAGGTTTCGCTTATGGACCACCAAGATTAGTAACTTTGCAGGGTCACGTTAATTATATATGTACCAAATGAGTGAATAACAATTAATGAGTGATTTATTGTGTTAGAAAAAGAAAAAGAGATTAAAGCACTTGTGAGTCGTTTTTTTGAGGAGCATAGCAAAGGGAAATCAGCGGCCATGGACGTAATAGACGAGTTATTCTCCGCCAACATCGTATATCATGGCGGCAGCGAGGAAATACGCGGTATTAAAGACTATAAAAACTCTACAAGCGAGAGCTACAACACGTTTCCCGACCTTCATTTCAACATTGACGATATGATCGTCGAAGGAAACAAGGTAGCAGTGCGCTTTACTTTTACTGGTACAAACAAAGGTGAGTTTATGGGTCGTCCTTCATCCAATAAGAAAATAAAAGCGTGGGGAATCGTTATCTACCAAGTTGTTGACGGCAAGATCGTTGAAGCATGGGAAATAGCGGATAATTTAAGCATGATGCAACAACTTGGTGTTATACCCGCGCCGAAGAAGTGAAAATAACCTTCACTAACCTTATTGCGGTTTCAAATTCGTCCTCTTTCTGTTTGTTCAATCTCATCTTTTATGCTGAACGATACATGTTTAAATAGGGTGTGCATTGTAACATTTACATTCGCCTAAAAACCGTGAATTTACTTAAACGCTAGCGGTCACGTTTAATGCAGAAGTTAGGTTTAATTAGTTAAATTCTTAGAAATTTGACGCTAACATTGATAGAGATGACTTATTTATATCTAAGATTTAAGGTTATTTTTCTACGAGATAGTAGTATGGAAATGTTGAGTTGTGCTTCAAGACGTTGCCTAAACTTATTTTTCTTGTTGATAATTGTTTCTTTTTTGTCTACTGCAAGACATCACATATCATTTTGGGGTATGAAGGGTAAGCAACTAGTAAGATAATAAGAAGAATTATGTTTTGATTGATAGATCTCACAGGCTTTTAGGTCACAAAATACCCTGGATTTATGGTAATTGGATTTTAAGATTCCCAACTATTTTTTATAACAATATTTTTAAATAAACTTTAGTAT
>CAZIFH010000103.1:0-4448 GCA_964539065.1 uncultured Candidatus Bathyarchaeia archaeon
TTTGGCGGTGGCGCATACTCGGCAATTGTTACTTGTAGAACCCGAAGTATGTAAATCTTTGTCTAAAACGGCAACATTGTCGGAGAAGCGATACCCACAGCGTCTGCATAGCCAACGCTGAACGGCTGAGCCGTCGACTAAGTAGCGTAGCCCGTCATGCCAAACCTTCCGGAAAGTACACTGCGGGCATTTTGGCGGCTGGTATAGGCTTGGCTGCTGGGAAGGTTTAGAGCCGTCTAGATCAGTCTTTAACGTCTCAATCATCAGTCATTTTATTCACGGACTTATATAAATAATTTTGGGGCAAATTTCTAGCTTATTTTTTGTTTTTAACCGTAAAAGTAAGCACGCTTACCAAAATCTCCTCAAAAAAACCCCACTTTTATTTTCACATCTTCACGGTCCTTTTTTGGAAATGGCGACTGAACATTAGATATCTCATCGATTTTCGCCTTATTCGTGTTTCTACAAGCCGAATAAAGCTTTAACGCGCCGATCTCGCAAATAGGTACATGATTTGAATAGGTGGCTTAGGGCGGAAGATCCCACTTTTATTCAAAACTGGGATGAAATCGAGCCATATGATAACTTATGCAAATAGGGGGAGCAGACGCGTGAGCCGCATTCTCGTATAAGCAAGCTCCCACTTATATCCCGGAACTGGGATGTTTTTGACTGCTTCGCGTGAATTAAAAGCTAGAAGGGGCTTAAATAAAGCTACTTTCAAAAGGCATAAATAACAACGGGAGTTTTTATGACGGAGAAATTCGGATGATAGCTGTCCAATAGAAGCCTATCTAAAGGCTTAAGCTCCAAGCGTTTAAGCCACTCCAAGCCAGCCTTGCCAAAAAGGTCAGAGAATTCACGCCTAAAGCCATACCTGTCAAAGTCATTGCTGAAGCTGAACTCATCAACCAAAACATCATCCCCATCATCAACAGCAGCCCTACACCTCCTCTTGCCTACGTCTACACCCACATACATTGCTCCACTCACCCCCTTTCATTTCTGCTGGCTTCATGCTGCAAACACCCATCCGGGCGCAAAGCCCAACTCTCTAGCAGCTCAAGACGCGGCCCGTCAGAACGCCGGTCGTAAAGACCAGTTAGTCGCCAGGCCGGCCAGCCTAAACACTATTCAGAAAACGCCTTTCATAAAGACAGAATACATAACATAAAAATCTTTAAGGTTTAATTCGTGTTTTATACTTAGTTATTTGATAAATGGTGTGAATCTCATTGTAGGGAGTTGAGTGGATTTGCCTGTTGAGGTTGGTTTGGAGTTGTATGGTGAGAAGGGTGTGGTTTTGCCGTTTTTTACTGGGCATGTGGCTAGGGGTTTGTTGCTGCATATTGTTAGGCTTGTGGATCCATCTGCGGCTAGTGTTTTGCATGAGTTGAATGTTTCTAAGCCTTACAGTGTTACGCCTTTGCGTTTTAGGAGTGTTTCGCGGGTTGAGAATGGCTTTGTTCTGGATCCTGCTCATCCTTGTCATGTTGGTTTTAGGTTTTTGCGGGATGATTTGGCTGGTTACGTGTTAAGGTTTTTTGAGCGACAGAATGCGGTTATGATTTTTGACAAGGTTTTTCGCATAGCCTCTTTAAGCATTAAAAGTAAAAGCTACGCGGATTTGGAGCGTGAAGCCAATGCGGCTGAGCGGTTCAAGCTTGTTTTTGAGACGCCTACCTACTTGCCGTGTTTGGGCAGCAGTTATCGTTGGATGTTTCCAGACCCCGTGAGGATTTTTTGTGGGTTGATGCGTGTCTGGAACAAGTTTAGCGATGGTAGACGATTTGGTAAAGAGGAGTTTTTGGCTTATAAGGATTGGTTGGGTAAGAATGTAGGTGTTTGCGGTTACAAGCTTAGAACAAGGTTGGCTGTTATGCGGGAAAAGAAGGCTGTGGGGTTTGTGGGGTGGTGTGCTTACGAGATGAAAGATTTGGAAAGCGAATGGAACAAGGTGACGGTTATGCTGGCGAAATACGCGGAATACTCAAACATAGGAGGAAACAAAACAGCAGGATACGGAGCGACCCGTGTTCATTACGGAGAAAAAATTAAGACGAAATAAAATAATCTACTTAAGGGGAGTTTGAGTTTGGAAGTCAAGCAACTCGCTGAATTAGTTTTCAGTAAAATTTTTGAGATAAACACGCCGTACCCTGAGCAAGTAACATGCTTTGAGGAGATTTGGCAGGAAACTTCTTCTGGAAAGGCCCCTGTAACTGTACTTAGGTTACCCACTGGCTACGGAAAAACAGAGTCTTTGGTAAGTCCATATTTTGGTCAGTTTTTAGCTAATCAATGGTTTCTAGCACCTAGAATCGTCTATTCGCTTCCCACACAGGCGTTATGCAACCAAGTATATTGCAGAATGAGACACTATGTTGAGAATGTTTATAGAGTATGTGGGAAAAAACTTGTTGTTGAAGTTCAGCATGGCGGCAAAGCTGAAGATCCTTATTTTATCGGAGACATTGTTGTTACAACGTTTGATCAATTACTTTACGGTTATGCAAGGGCGATGAGGCATATTCATGATAGAATCGATATTCCTGCTGGGAGCATTTCACTCTCTTACGTTGTTCTGGATGAAGCACATATGTATAGTCCGTATACTCATGCTTTAGTTAAGGCCTTACTGGAGATACTTAATAGGTCAAACATTCCGGTATCAATCGCTACTGCCACAATGCCATCAAAATTATTGAATGAAATGACTGAAGGATTAAGTAATGTAAAAATAGTAAATTATACTAAAGGACATGTTGTTAAACGCTCAGTTCATACACATGTAGTTGATAGCACTTTGCTAAAAAATAACAAACTAAATGAAAAAATTAAAAGTTTGATGGAAAATGCAGAGAATACATTAATTGTTTGTAACAGTGTAAAAAAAGCCATTAACATATGGCGGCAACTTTTTGATTGGGGATTTAAGCCAATTTTGGTTCATTCAAGGTTCACTCCGCCAGACAGAGATGCCCATGAAAATGAGGTAACGTCCATTTTAAGTAAAGCTGGTGCTCGAAAAGGAGTAATAGTAACGACTCAAGTTTGTGAGGCAGGGGTAGACATTAGTGCGGATGTGCTTATAACAGAATGTGCACCTGCAGATGCACTCGTACAGAGATCTGGACGTTGTGCTAGATGGGAAGATCAAAAAGGAGAGATTTACATTTTTAAACATGATTCACATCTGCCTTATAAAGAAAAATTTATAGATATAACTTGGGATTATTTGCAAAGCAATCCCAACATAGATTTTGCTAATTGGGATCAAATAATAAATTTTGTAGACGTATTACCGTACAGTGTAGACGCAATATTAGCTAGAGAATCATTAAACGAGTTATATGAAGCAACGCTTTATGCTGATTCGAGACCTACAGAACTTACAGCTCGCGAAGAGTCTTTTGTTTCTATTTGCTTGGACACGTTTCCTACCAAACAAAACCTCGTCAATATACCATACGAGATTGCTGATACAAGGGAGTTCAAAAATGAAGTTTTAGAATTACGAGGCAAAAATTTTCTAAACTGGGATTTCAGAAAAAGAAGCTGGGTTCCAAGAGGCTACATCGCTCCGTATTGCATTTATAAAGGTAAATTACAAAAGTACACTAGTGATGTTGGTTTGTATTGGTGACGCTGAATGATTTTATCATCTAAAGACGAAGCTTTTGAAGATCATATGCGGAGTGCAATCGATACTTGGTCAGCAATTAAAAGTAGAATTATGCCGAGTATTAGTCGTCTATTTCAGAATTCCATTCAAGTGAATGAATTAGATGAGCTTATTAGAACTATGATAGCTTCTCATGATATTGGAAAATTGACAAAGAGATGGCAAGATGAGATAAAAAAGCCCGAACCTAGACCTCCTCCGCATTCAATAATAGGTGCAGCATATTTATGGAAGATATTGAGCAATAGTGAATACCAAAATGCACTTGCAGATTTTAGGTTTGCATCAAGTTTTGCAGTTAGCATACATCATATAGATAAAGGAATTGTCGGAGACAACACTGAACGCCCACATATCCAACTTATTTTATATAGACTTGTCGATGATAGAGGATTTATTAGATGGTGTGAAGAGGCTGATAGCACAATTTCGAATGTATTCAGGATCCTAAAAAGAGACGCTTACTTGCCTCTCTCAAATCTTGTTTTAGATGATATCGAATTAATGGCTGAAGATTCAAGAAAATGGTCTAGGGGAGCTAGTATACTAGAAAGACACAGAAGAAGGATACTTGCATCTTCTCTGCATCATATTTTAAAATTATGTGATCTTCGGGCGGCGAGAAATCGTAATGATCTAAAAAATAGAGAGATTTCACCATTTGTCATAAAATTTGTAGAGGGAGGATTATTACCTTGATTACTCTCTATACACCTAACTTGGGTTTCTTGGACGCTGATGTGAAAATAGTGTATGGGCT
>CAZIFH010000104.1:0-11993 GCA_964539065.1 uncultured Candidatus Bathyarchaeia archaeon
ACGTAAGACTGTTTGAACACCAAAAGTTTTTACTGCCCTATTCCATAAATCACCAAGTCTAACTGCAACATTATGTTTTTCCCAAAGATACTTAGCTACGTCATAATCTTTCATGTTGTTTACTTTAAATGCAAAGGCTGGATCTCTTTCATTCAACCTCTTCAAATCAGTGATTCCGTAAACCGTTACATGTGGCATCTTTGCTAAACCTGGAGTTTCACCATCGCCTGCAAGCATAGCCTTTGACAATTCTCTCTCATATTTTTCAATAGCATCCATTGCTATCTTTACGTTACGCACCCGAGCTGAATACTGTCTAAAAGCATTTTTATATAACTCACTAACTTGGTGAGATAGCCAAACAAAATATTGTACCACTGCTTCTATTGAGGCAAACTTTGCTTGATCCAAGGTTCCATAGGGTAGACCGTAGCCAAATAAATCGTAGATCTTTAACTCTTTAAAAAGACCATTTTTTCCGTAAATGAAGGCGCCTGCGGAAGTAAAGATTTTATATCCAGTAAAGACTAAAAAGTCACAGTCCAGTTCTTGAACATCCACTGCAGAATGAGGTATTCTTTGTGTTCCATCAACTATGAAATAGGCGTCTGTTTCTCTAGCAATCTTTTTGATTTCCTCAAGTGGACTTTTGGTGCCTGTAAGATTAGAAGTTCCCGTTACTGTTATGACTCTCGTATTTTTATCTACTAGACTTTTGAAATGCTCCATATCAAGAGTGCCATCTTTATCATTTATTCTGGCATATCTAACTTCAGTGATAAGTTTTCTCTCTTTAAGTTCTTCCCATGGAGCAACATTCGCCAAATGCTCATTGTCAGTTGTAACAACATTTTCTTTTCCTTTCATCCTCTTTCCAATTGCATATGCTAATTTAAAAAGCAAGTCAGTTGTTGATGGACCAATTGTTATAGTTTCTGGAGCAGGAGCGTTAAGCAAATCTTGAACAGCTTTTTTACCAATAAGAACGAGCTCATCAAAATCTCTAGATTCATCATAGGCTGTTGTCGGTGTATCGCAGTCACACTCATTTGCTGCTCTGTTGATGCGAGCTAACGTTTCAGCTCTTGCAACCCTTTCCAAAACCATTGTCCCAGCAGCATTATCAAAAAATATCCTTTTGCGACCTCTCCAATCTACCTCAACTCTTGGAAATTCAGCACGAATCTCCTGGATCAATTCCTTACTAAAAATCATAGACAACACCATTTTTTCTACTAGTCTCTTTTTATTCAATTTAAATCTTTTGCAATAATGCAACAATCATTAAATGATTTAAAATAGTAAAAACGAAGCTTTCACGGTTTTGGCACTAAATATTTCTCATACGGCTGAATGCAAGGGTTTCCATACGTGGCTAACATTTTTAACTCATTTGGTAAGAAAAAGAAGGAAGCAACTGTCCTCGCACCTGATTCGATGGGTTCTTCTTCGGAGCCATGACGGCATATGCTGTATGGATAGTTCACATGGTCTTTCATCCACTCTTGGCATTTTTCCAATGTAACTCTGCCCATATTCTCATGCAAGTGTCTTCTTATACGGCTTAATCTTACAAAACTGTTCCCTATCCACGGACCGGAAACGTCAAAGGACTTCAGTTCAGGCGTTAAATAATGGTTTGTGTGTGCAAAAACTCCATCAGTGGAGACAAGTATCTCATGTCTCGTTGCTGTGACTTCTAGGCTAAATATGTCGCCTGTAGAATTTGTTATTAAGAAATGTGTACCAGAAGCTCTTTTAGTGGTTGTAATACTCTCTAAAACATCTGATACTAGATCCTTCTGTAAAGCCTTTCTTACAAGAAAGCAGTATGGAACACCAGGTTCTGCATCAGATGGCCACAACTTATTTATGACTATGCCAATTCCAGCAGAGTTTAAACCAGCACACCCCACTGCGCCAGCGATCGTGTACAGAATGACTGACGGTCCTTTGTCTGGCGAAAGCCTTAGAATTGTTGATGCTTCTTGAAAGGTTTCTGGACGATCTAAATCATAATTTTGCCCTATTATGGCACCATTATTTTTTTCTGTTGCTTGTTCTGAAACTGCGATTGTTGTGCAACCAACTCTTCCAAGCCAAGGGTTCCATTTTGTAGACGGCAAAAGTATATAGTCATAAATGTCTAAGAAACAGTTAATATTGAATATTTCTTCAAATTTTACACATGCACCTTTTGCTATTCCGTGACACTCTTCAATTAAATCTGGAGCATACTGCGCGGCATATGGCATCATTTTTCCGCTTATAGCTAAAGCCTCATCTCTAGAAATAGAAATACCCGCAGACTGAGATGGGACTGAGGGTTTTAAGGAGACTGAAGAGAGAGAATGAAACCACATTTTAATGGTTTTTTGGATAACATCTTTTAATTCCAAGCCTATTTTATATCCTATTTCATAAGAAGTTCCACTGGCTTCAACGATGTTCGGAAACTCGTTCGGAAGTTCTTTAGGTTTTATATATCTCATCATTTAAAGCCCTATTTCTTTTTTTGCTTCTTTAAGTATTTCATCAATTCTATTATCAACATCACGATCCAAGGGAGTAGGCTTATGTTCTGCGAGAAGTTTTTTGGCATGCTCAATAGCTTTAATTCTTAATTCCTTCCCACCTTTTGTAAACCAAACATCATAACTATTTCTGTCAGCAAGTTTAGGATACCAAAAGTCAGTTCTTATGTGCATTCGCGTATGTTTCTCTGCAAGAAAACTTCCACCTATCCCAACATTTTTTATAGCGTCAAACGCAAGTGTTTCATCTGTAACTTGGAAAGTGCTGCCAATCCTAACGGCCATCCCAGAAATTTCGTTCTGTATAACTAGGTCTTCAGCTGAAAAAAGTGAATGATTATCTAATGAACATTCCACAGCCCAGTCGTTTCCAGCAAGATAAGATAACAACGTTGTCGCCATCTTCTCATAACCAGCTTGTGCATCATCAAGCTTAGCCGTGTTTCCGCCGCCAGCTCCATAAGAAGGAACCCCATAGTATCTTGCCAATTGTGCTTCTGCCAACGATAAAATGCCAAACTCAATTGCACCATGAGTAAGATTTGCGGAAATCATATCAAATGGTAGACAGATACATCCATAGAATGCGGGTGAACCGTTGCTTATCAACTCAATCAAGGTTATTCCACTCAAGGTTTCAGCATTGGCCAATGCCAAAGAGCCAGCTATAGTCACTGGCGATCCTACACCAACCAAGGGTGCAGAGGAAATATCAACTGGAAGCTTCTTCTGAGAAAATTCCCATAATGGAGTAAGACTATTTTCGGGAAACTGCAATGGTGAAGTGGAACATATAACTGTAGAAATTATAGGGTTCTTAATAAGCTCCTCTTCGCCGCCAACAATTGCTTCAGCCATTTTTATGATGTATCTTGCTTCTCCCGTTGTAACTGGTTCAGGTAGGTAGTGTTTTGTCATGTTTCTCAAAGTTGTAGCAGCAGCATACAAACCGCGTATTTCTGGTGGGAACTCTTGTGGTAGCAAAGGTGTACAGCTAATGTGGTAAAACTCTAGAGCGTCTACAAGCCTCGCCATCTTAGCGCAATCCTCAAGAGTTGCAGCTCTACGTTTTCCAGTTTCCATATCAAGTAAATATGTGTTGTCGGAAGGGGATAGCATGTAGAAACTACCATCTCCTACCTTCATTCTCTCTCCGTCTCGCGAACTAAAAGTGAAAGTGTTAGGCACCTTTTTGATATGCTCTTTGACTAACTCCTCGTTTATCTTAACAACATGTTTTTTCTCATCTACTTCACAACCATGCTCTTTAAAAAGTTTTAGGACTCGAAGGTCATCCATTTTTACGCCTATTTCCTCAAGAATTCTTATTGATGTTTGATGAATTTTTTCAATGTCTTCCTTTGTTAGGATTTCTAAAGGCTTCTTTACTTTTTTGCATTTAACCATAACGCATCACTTGTAATTTGTATATTTTGAGATGTTAGTATATAAAAAAATTGTCTAACCATAAAACAAAAGTTACCATGTTAGAAGAACTTGTAAAAAGTCTTCTTTCTTCTCATTTATGCGCTTAAATGCTTCAGCAACTTCAGTATATTTGAATCTATGCGTAATTAGCGGATGAACGTTTAATTTTCCTTCTGCTATCATTGAAAGCACACGCTCAAAAAGCCCCGAGGTAGTCCACTTCACATAATTATATCTCTGTACTTTATTCAAATGTTCTAATAAAGATGGATGATGGCTTCCATGTCCCATAGCACGTGAAACAATGAAAGTCAATTCTTTAAAGTGGGGGTCTGAACATAATATTAAGTCTGGTTGCCCTGCCATGTGGTCGCCTACTATTATAACTTTTCCCATTTGTCTTGCAACTTCGCAGGATTCTCGTACTGCACCAGTTGGTTCTAAACTTGATCCGACACATTCATAGACAATATCTGCGCCTAGACCATTTGTTTCTGCAATAACCTGTTCTTTCCAATCTTTGTTCTTGTGGTTAATTGTATTTTTGACTCCTGCCTGTCTTGCAATTTGCATTTTTCCTAGATGATTGCCTACGAGAATGACTTTGTCAGCACCAGCGTTTTGGGCATGTAAAGCTGTAAGAATCCCAACCACACCGTCTCCAAGAACAACAACATTATCTCCATACTCTAAGCCACTTCGAGGAATAGCCCATATCGCAGTTGTACATAATATCGCAAATGTAGCGTCTGCATCCGATACGGAAACTGGAATTTTTGCGTAAACTGGTAAAGCCTCACGTCTTGGCACAGCACAGTATTCTGCATGTGGTCCGCAATGAACAACTCTATCACCCACTTTTACATTCTTCACATTTTTACCTACTTCAATCACATTTCCAACATTTTCATAGCCTGGAAAAACTGGAAACGTATATGGATGAAGTTTTTTCCATTCTACTGGTAGTTTTTCAAAAGCGCCTCTATAATCAATTAATTCCGTGCCAATACTCACGCCCACAACTTTCGTCTTTGTTAAAATTTGGTCGGGATCAGGTTTGGGTTTAGGAACGTCGATGACGCCTATGTTATATGGTCCCAATAATGCTATTTGTTTCATTATATTTTACCTCTTTTTAGAGATTCAATTTGATTCTTATTAAATTTTGTTACAGCGTCTACAAAAATAAATTATAAAAAGAAGCTAACAGCCTTGCACCATTAATAATCACATATTTGAAGGGCAATTCATAATTGTTAATAAGTATATTATTCTAATCTACTCGTTAACAAGATTTTTAGTCAACTCTTTTATATGTATTCCTATGTCTAGAAATAACATTTCGATTTGTCAGCTATTCTTATGAATTAGTTTAAGAGCGTTTTCAACACCTTCTTGGGCATTGCGCCCATAAGCATCAGCGCCAATCTGTTTTGACCATTTTTCAGTTACAGGTGCTCCTCCAATAATAACCTTTACTTTATCCCTGAGGTTAGCTTTGCTTAACGCATCAATTACTTCCTTCTGTTTAACCATCGTCGTGGTTAATAGGGCGCTTAAGGCAACAATGTTAGGTCTCAATTCTTTTGTTTTCTCAACAAAAACTTGGGTTGGAACATCCACTCCCAAATCGAATATTTCAAATCCTGCAACCTGAAGCATAGTGGCCACTATACTTTTTCCTATGCTATGTATATCTCCCTCAACAGTTCCTATCAAAACCGTTCCAACACTTTTCCTAATTCTAGATTGTTTCGAAATTTCCTTATTAAGGACTTCAATTGCTGTTTGACTAGCTTCAGCAGCAGCCATCAGCTCAGGCAAAAAGAGTTCGCCTCTTCCAAACATTTCGCCGATGTCCCCTAATGCCTTAGCGGGACCTTTCTCAATAACTTCTGCCGGATCTAAACCTGCCTTAATGGATTCTTCGGCAAATAGTCTTGCTGATTCTATATCGTATTCTTTGACAGCTTTTATTAACTTTTCTAAAATCTTCTCTTTTTCCATCTTTACCCCTCCTTACTTATGTAAACGCTCAAGGACAAACATAAAATATCAATTTTTCTCTGTACACATTCTGGTTGTAACATCATTATTTTTCCCTTAACCTCCTCAAGCTTTTTCGTTTCCCTTAAGAAAGTTTATTCACATGAAGCTATATATAATAATATTAGGTTCAAATACGCTTTCAATTAACATTTATACCATTACTTATCTTATTTTATAAATTGAGACGCATAGCTTCTGCAACTACCATTGGCAAATCATAAACTTCAATTCTAACTTTCTCCTTAGAGTTTAACCATTTGGCAGCTTTGTTTAAAGTTGTCACGCAGCCAGGACAACACGTTATAATTGCGTCAGCACCAGTTTCCTTTGCTTCACTTATTCTGTTTGTGGATACTTTTCTGGTCAAATTTGGAAATAAAGCGCTTACCATTATGCCTTCGCCACAGCATAAAGCGTTTTTTCTGTTTCTAGGCATTTCGTAAAACTCTGCTTCTGGAATATTTTTAATGATTTCTCTTGGGGGCTCGTATACTTTTTCATCTCTTCCCAAATGGCATGGATCATGGTATGTAAATCTTTTTCTAATTGGATGTAAGTGTATTTTATCTTTCGTCAACAAGTCATATATTACCTCGCTTATGTGGAGAGCTTTAAACGAAAGTTTACCTATTATGGATTGATAATATGTTTTAAAGGTGTTGTAACACACCGAGCAGCCAAAGATTACTGTATTTGCTTCTGACGCTTTGACTGCAGATAAATTATGCTTCGCGATCTTTTCAAAAAATTCAATGTGACCGCTCCAGAGAGCAGGCGCGCCGCAACACCATTCATCCTCACCAAGATATGCAATTTCTACACTGGCTTCTGATAATATTTTTATTATGGCTTTTGCTGTTTGAGGATACGTATAAGAAGCGCTGCATCCAGAAAAATAGAGAGTTTTTCCCTTATTAGGAAGGCCAAGACCATAGCTCCAGTTTGATCTTAGTTTTTCTTCACCAAAAATGTTGTGTTTATCTTTTAAAGCTAAAAAGATTTGTTTCAGTTTTGGCGGCTCTAATTGACGGTCAACCATTTCCTTTCTCAAAGCCCTTGTTATCGCCGGAATATCTATGTTTTCTGGACAAATTTCTCTGCAAGCACCACATCCAAGATCAGTGTACACCAACTTAGCTAAGTGTTCAGAAAATTGTAGTACTCCTTCTCTCAAGCCTAAAGCTATAGTTGCCCTTCCTCTACCACAAAAATGTTCCATTCTTAAAATATCATAGACTGGACATATGTGATAGAAGCCAAGTTCATCGCTAATAGTGTCCCTACAATACCCACATTTTGAACAACGATATAGTTGTTCTATAAGCATTGGATTACCACCATTTAAAACCATTCAAAAACACGCTCCTTAAAGCATTAAGCTACCAGGATTCATAATTTCGTTTGGGTCTAAAGCCTTTTTCATTGTCCTCAAAAACGTATGCATAGTTCTTGCCCTTTCCCACAGATAAGTTGCTGCGGGTAATCTTCCTAAATCATAAAAGGGTGCTCCCTGGTTAATCGCCATTTTTTGCAATTCTTGGAGCGCCTCATAAGCTTTCACTCGAATTTCATGGTTGCTTCTGTCCGCAGTAAATCCATAACATAACTCACATAACGGATGCTTTGTACCGCCAGCAGCAACAACATACCAAAGTTTCTTACCCCCGCTATCTTTAATGATATTTTCATATTTCAACAATGACATCTCTAGCACATTGTATATTTCTGGTATCCTTTTAATTGGCCAAATATTGCAAACGCCCCATGAAAAAGATTGGCCTGCAGCGGTTGCAATCCCATTATAATCAGAAGCATATTTATCAGCAAAACTTGGATCTAACTCTTTTGCATCGTATTTCTTAGCTTTTTCCAACCACTTCTCTTTTCGAACATCAATTATTCTCTGATCTTTGGCTGCAGTATAAAGTGCTACAATTGTTTCTATCATTTCTGGTGCTTGTGGATAGCCAAGATTGACTGTGTGCTTTCCGCATAGCATCCAAAAATCATGAACGTAGCCAGCTCTAGATATTTCATATAATGCTTTGGATGCGGCTTCCAGATTTATGAAGCCAAAAGTTGCATGCGCTGTATATTTTTCTTGCAGGTAGATCCGTAATGCAACTTCTGTTATTACTCCCAAGGCTCCACTTGCTCCAAGGAATAGTCCAGCAACATCTGGACCATTACAATATCTATGATATACATGAGAGTTTGGATTCATCTGAGAACCAGTTTCAATTACATCACCATTAGGAAGAACCACTTGTAAAGTTAGAACGTCTTCACTTAACTGTCCATATTTATTCGCATCAATACAACATGAATCATATGACAAGGCTCCGCCAATTGTAGCTCCCCACGTTCCATGAGGTCCTAAAGATCCAGGTCTGAACCCATGTTTGTTAAGTTCGTGTCGAAGCTTCCCCCAAGTTATTCCCGCTTGAACCCTAACAGCCATTGATGCTTCATCTAAATCAACTATTCTATCCATGTCAGTCATATCGATAAGTATCCCTTTTTGTGTCGATACTGTACCCATAGATCCTCCACACCCCCCGCCTCTCACTGTTACTGGTGTTTTGGTTTCATTTGCAAGTTTTATTATGTCAACAACTTGATTTGTTGTCTGAGGTTTAACTACGAATCTTGGTTGGACAAATTTTTCTGAAAAAGGAGATAAGAAGGATATACCAGCAGCTGTAGATTCCACGCTTACTGCTAGACAAGCAAAATCTTCATTTGAAACTCGGTCAGACCCCACTATTTCGGTTAACCTTTCATAAAGAGAATCATTTTTCATTGTGCTTCCCTCATTTATTCATGTAATAAGCAAACGTGACTACCCTTATATACATTCGGCAATATGTTTTTGGCTAAAAGTTCTACACAATTTATTTGCCGTAATTTCTTTACTACCAACTATTTCGCGTTCATGCAGAAGACTCATCATATATTTGATGTTTTTGTGTTTTTGACAATACGCGCCTTTTCCAAATTAAGATAAACCAAAGAAGTTGTAGTATAATTGAGTGTAAGACGATTTTAAGTTAATAACTTGTACAATTCAAACTTATCAAAGAAATCCTAAATTCCAGTTTTTCTTTGTATTTCAAAGATGTCTCCAAGGTTTATGAAACAATGGTTTTCATTACTAATAGTCCATTCTTCAAGAATCTTTTTGAGTTTTGCTTCTATCTCAGAAAGTACAGTAAAACCTAAATCTGTCGCACGTCTTTCAGTTTCTTAATGAGTCATCTTAAGTTTTTTAGACAATATGTCTTTGTATCTATACCTGGAGCCTTAGATCAACACTTTTTTTAACTTATCTAGACTTTTTTGATGTTTTCAGCTGAACCTCCAAACTATGATTCGTTTAAATTCTGGAGATTCAACCTGTAATATTGTATTTCTTACGAATTCTCGCAATTTCCGCATCTAATTCTTTTGTAACAGGCTCAGGTTTATGTATCTGTAAAATCTCTTTTATTCTTTCATTGGCTCTTTGAACAAAAGTTTTTGATCCAAGATCTATCCATTTCTCTCTGCTATGCTTCTCAAAAACAGTGTCTCTTCTTGGTCGATGCTCTTTTTCATACCAATTAAGAGTGTGTCGCTGATCAAGGAAATGCCCAACTCTCTTGTCATTCTGAATCTTACCACAGACATTTTTGATTACATCAATAGCTAAAGTGTCTGGATTTACATCGATTCCATCAAGTATACGGCGCGCTGCAACCACCATCTCATCCAAAAGAAGCAGCAATTCATTGTTAAAGGCTCGAGTTGTATCTAGTCCATGAACTACAATTACGTTGTTTCCCCCAAGCATTTGAGGAAGAAGTGTGTAAGCTAATTCATAACTTTCCTGCATGTCTAACATGTGAGAGTCGGGAGATACAGGTGATATTATTGGCACGCCTATGTATTTTTCTATCTGCCCCATCACGCATGCTTGAATGAAATCTCCATGAGATGCAAGATTTACCATGCCTGTGCGCTGATCGAAAGATTCGTGTACATTAATCCATAACACAGGCATTCCTTTATTCAGCAATTGTAGAATTACATTGCCACTTAAGAATTCTGCCATTTTTTGAGCAATATTTCCCGCAAAAGTTATTGGTCCAGCGTCTCCCATCGGCGCTTCAGTGGTGACCGCAGGCTGTATTCCCCATTTAGCAGATGCTTTAAGTACTTCGCATCCTTTTTTACTCCAACTGAGAGGGGAAACAGCGCAAAAACAGATGGTCAAAAGCGGTCTCCTTTTTAATTCTTCTCTTCCTCCAGCAACTGCTGCTGCTAATTCATAAGTTGGTTCAATAGATTCTGGTTCAAGAGTAGTTGTACATACAGGTTTAGTAGTATTGCGAATCCCCATTTCAAAATCATAAAACATATACATTTCTTTGAATTCAGGTAACATTGTTAGAATCCAAACTCCATCCATGGTATCCAAAAAATCACAAACTTTCACAAAATCTTCAACATCTTTTTTGGTGGCAGTTCTATAGGTGCTTGTGATGGCATCATAATAGTTTACGTTCAAAGCGTGAGGGATGATGAAAGGATATCTCTGTCTTCCAATTCTTAGGTCTCGAGAAGGATCTCTTCCACACAATGTAACTTCTTTTGGTGTAGAGCTTAAACATTTTTTAACAAGCCATTCTGGGAAATAGACTATATTATGCGGTCCGACATCGCACCCGTTGTCTGCAAGAAGCTTAGCTATTTCGTTATCTTCGATGAGTACTCCCACATTTTTGAGCAGATAAAGGGCTGATTGGTATATGGACTCTAACTCATCTTTACTCAAAATTTCTAGCTTTGGTTTCATTTTAGATTCTCCTTTGATCATGCTTTTTCGCAGACTTTTCTTATTATCTTTACTCCTTCTACAGCATCAGTAGCATAAAAATCGCATCCAACTTCCTTCGCCCAATTTTTATCAGTGGCACCGCCACCTATTATTGTTTTTACCTTTCCATGAAGCCCAGCTTCTTTCAATTTTTCCTCAATTAATTTCTGTTGAGGTCTTGTTGTTGTTAACAGGGCTGATGACGCTATAAAATCTGCTTTAACCTCAATTGCCTTTTTTACAAAATTCTCTGCGGGTACATCAATTCCAAGATCATAAACTTGATATCCAGATATTTCAAGTAGCACTTTAAAGATGTCTTTGCCAATGTTATGTACGTCCCCTTGAACCGTGCCTAACACAACTACTCCTTTAGGTTTGATTATTTTTTGCTTTTTTTCAAGTAGTTTTTGCTTCGCTATTTCGGCACCAGTTATGCAAGCGTTTGCTGCCAATAAAAGTTCTGTTAGAAAAATTTCTTCTTTTCCAAACTTGTCTCCTACCTCTTTTATTGCTGGAGTTAAGCCTTCATCTAAGATTTTGAGCGGATTTACTCCATCTTCAATAGCTTCTGTTACAAGTCTTTTTACAGACCCCTCGTCATAATTCAAGATGGCTTCTCTTATTGATTTTATATAATCTATCATTTTTAACATCACTAAATTCACTCCAAAGAGTTACGATAAATCGGTAACCTTTATGATTGTATATATTCCCTCCAGTTATAAATTAACCCGTTCCTTACCTCTATAATACTTACACCTTGCATTTCCATTTTTTTGCCAGAAGCCGCTTCTTTAAAGCGAATACGCCATTCAACCACTAAATTATTTTCCTTCTCACAAACCAAAAGTTTTTCCACAGAATAATCTTCTATTTTCTTCAAATCATCTTCAATAAGAACTTTTATCGCTTGCTTGCCCTTAGCAGGTTTGTAACCAAAGGCATAAACGATGTAAGTTGCATCCTCGGCAAAAAGATTCATAATTTTTTTAATATCTTTCTTCGCCAAACCATCAGCAAACGCGTCAAAAAATTCTATTATTTTGCTGCCATCCATTATTTCAGCCCTTCTTATTGTTGATCACATCTGTTTAACCGTTTTTAGGATATAAGATTTATTA
>CAZIFH010000105.1:0-3614 GCA_964539065.1 uncultured Candidatus Bathyarchaeia archaeon
GTCTTGAGCTATTATTATTTTATTTTCTTTCAGAAAATTGTCAACTTTAGTCTCATCGAGCTCTATTCTATCGCCAATATTCCAAAAGACACCAAGCCTATTATAGTTCAAACAAAATATTCCTTGTAAGTGTGTGTTATAGAATTCTGTCGTGTACGGTAATGGTGTTCCTTCTTTCAGATGTACAAATCCCTCATCTTTACCTTGCCAACCTGCTTTTCGAATTGAGCAAAGAATCGAAGCACAAAAGGGAGATGCTCGAATTACGGCTTTTACTTTTTTGCCAACTTTTTCTTTTGTCTCAGAGTCTTCTTCCTCTTCTTCAGAATTATATTTACCTTGTCCACTTTCTGCTCTCATGTAACCGAAAATGTCATCCTCAGGAAAATCAATAGGATTTAGCTCTCCCACGATCTTGTTAGTAGTTTGTTTGGTTTCTGATAGACCAATAGCCCTAAGCTCGCTAGCTGGCCAGCCTGTTTCTTCAATTAAGGTATTACGTAACCACCTTTTCCAAGCTTGCGACGAGACATAGGGAACCCTATTGGGACCATCTCTGAAAGTTTTAGGAACTGTAACATTTCGATTTTCACCTTCTCCTAGACCCGCCCCATTTAGAAAAGATGCTGGTGCTTCTACGAGGAAGGTACCCGCAATATGAGTAATATTTCTGGTTGATGACATAATTACTACTATGAGGTTTTAAGTTTAAAAATTTGTTGCCGAACATGATTTATTAGAAGTAAACTAAGTTGAAACAACCGCAGATTTCTAATAGAGTTCCCATCCTGGTCAGTGCAGAAGTGTTCCCACTTGTCTTCATCAGAGTACTCAGACTCTACAATTGCAAACATTTCTTTAAACCAATAAAGCGTTTTTTCTCCTCTTATCAAAGCCTCAATTACGTCTTTTCTTAACCTAGATAACCCACGCTTGGTAATGTATTCTTGGGCTATCTTGAAAATTAGCTGTTCAATATCTGGAGGTATATCGATTTTATGGGGGCGAATCGGCACTTGTAGAGGCTTAGTAATTTTTGGCAAATTGCCAGTTCTAAACCATTCAGTCCACATAAGTCGGAATCTAAACAGAAGTTCATAAGTAGTTTCCCTTCCTTGTTCATCTAGGCATAAGGCTTTCCAAGTTTCATAGGTAAAACATTCATGATTGATAGCTGCTTTAAGAAATTGACGCCGTAACCAAGAGGTATTTATCTTTCCCAGAGTGAATTTGTCTAAAACCTCGTTTCTAAAACGCGTAACACCTATGCTTTGTAATTGATCATCGAATATAGTTTTTGCTACATAAAGTTGTAGTTCATCATGAACTAGTGCAGAGTCCACTTCTACGCCAATTATACAAGCATCGCTATAACGCAAATAGTATGATATGTATTTCCAAACATCGTTATTTATACCTATTTTCATACTTGAGTCCTGAGCAAACAATGAGAGGTAATCTTCAAAACCAAAAACTCCTTTATCAACCATTTCAGCGATATATTTCCTGATTCTGTTTTTCTTTGCGAAGTCGGTTGTTAAATTCCTGTTTAAATCTGCTAATTCTTTATTTGAAAGATTTAGATTCAAGTACTTTGCTATTTTACAAGCAGTCAGTAACGCTCGTTTTGACACAGTACGAATTTGTGTTTGATATAAAAGAAAGAACTCAGGGGATACACCCGCAAATTTTTTTGATGGGTACAACCAGTAATAATCCTTCCCCGTTGATATGCAATTTAGAAAAGAATATTCAGGGTTTTTATCTCTCCTTATTAATTGCATGATCTCTTCTCTGCCTGTTGTAACATTTCTTATCACGTTGAAAAGAAACTGGAGGGCTCTGTTGGGTATTTCATCAATTAAACAATCGGGACCTGTTCCTGAATTTGAGAACATCCAGACAAAAAGACTTGTACCTGCTTCCAAACTTCTTATCTTTCGCAGGGTTTCAATCGTCTTTTCGATAACGACAATGCTCCCCTCTTTAGAGCCGAGAGTTTCAAATTTACCAGCTCGAATTCTGTTTTCAATTTCTTCTGCAATTCTACTCACATAGAGATACCAAAATTTTTGTGAAGTTGACTGAAATACCGCCAACTTTCCATCTCTAAGAACAACACCCTGCGGCAGATAATGTACAGCAAATAGACATTTTGCGCAGAGATTCGGTGTTCTAGAACCGGCAGGTAACGCTTGTGCATCACTTCCTATACTTCCAGCAAGAGGAAACCAATCTCTACCAGTATATCTTTTGTCATCTTTATACCCTAAGGGTACAAGAGTCTCTCTAACGAGTTTGTCTATGTCAAGGCTTCTTTGGTTACCACAACTCTCACATCTTTCTTTGATATCTTCAAGTCCTATTTTATTTAAAATTGCAGTGGTAATTTTACTGTAAAAATCAACTCTCTTTTCAGGAGGCTTTATTCCAGGATGAGTGATTAGTGAATTAATTGTAAAAATCATACTCGTGCTCTTTAATTTAGAGTTGCGGTTAGCAAGGTCGGTTCCATCTCCATGAACTTTTTTGATTTTCTCTAGAGTTAAATCTGTTAACTGCTCACAACCACTTTTAAACGCTAAAACGGCAAGACCTGTATCAACAAAAGGGTTTCCTACCAGGGAAATGCTCATAAAAGAGCATTTGGAGCATGTGATATTTATGTTTTCCACCTATCTCGAAAGTTAACTGCTCCCCAAAAAGGGGCGAGCAACTACAGTTTAAAGCAGTTAACGTATCCTCCAATTCTTGCGCCAGCCACAACGCCAGCAGCCCTTCACAGCACACCCCTCAAGCCACAACACAACTAAGCCGAATAGCACCTTACGGACCCATTAACCAAGGTGGTTGAACATATTCTGTTTTGTTTCCTTTTATGTTCGTGTATTCCACGTACCGCGCCAGCATATGCGCGGTTTTGTTTTACGGGTTTTCTTTATCTTTCAATTATAAATTTATGCTGCGTATGGCTTAATTCAACTTCCGATTTACAGCAATGTTAGAGTCTAATCACAAACTTTTTACAAAAATATGTGGATATATTTTTCATGAAATTTAAAGCGAAATGCTACAACATGGTCTTTATCACATGGGACTACAAGAACACCATACAAATGGACAAAAAAGCAATCGTTTTCACTCCAATCTGGAAATGGCTACTTTCACCACCTCAAACTTGAACCACCACTCTATGCTACTAAACAAACTTGGACAAACAACGCGGTTTCATCAATAACTACCAAGCAAATACCGCCAACACACGACTTTACTGTAAAGTCCCAACAACTCTTGTTTGCCCATACCCCGCTGTCTTGTTTCCACCAACGTTAGAGAACTCCGCATACCGCACCAGCATAAACGTGATTCCATTCCAAGGGCTTTCTTTATCTCCCAATTCATATGCAACATAACCTGTGAAGCCTGTTGCCTTTTTGTTCCGCATAACTGCCAAACGCGTCCGCAACTCATAACGGCTCACACCTACATTCTTCAACAGCCAATCCTTGTAATCCACATACTCTTCCTTACTGAAGCGGCGTTCGTCGCTGAACCGGTTCCAGCACCGCATCAAACTGCAAAACACTTTCACGGGGTCGGGAAACATCCAATGG
>CAZIFH010000106.1:0-3352 GCA_964539065.1 uncultured Candidatus Bathyarchaeia archaeon
CCCTCACTTCCGTTCTTTATTGCTGCGTAGATGAGCCAAAAACCTTCTGAGATAGCTAAGCTGTATGAAATGTATTCAAGCCATGTATGCGGGTAAATAAACATAGCGAAGAACATCTCGATTGGATTGTATCCTCTGCTAATGCTTATTGCTGCAATAAACTTTCCAGTTGAGTAAAGCACGTATGAGCCATAGTAAGATCCAACAACAGGTACAAACATAATCATGCAATAAATCAAATTGTTTCCAAAAATAAACTGTAATCCTGCATAATTCAGAATTTTTTCCAGATAGTCGAATTCCTTCATTATTCCTTGAGCCTCAGAAATATTTATACTGGACATGACTCCTGCCAATGTTATAGCAAGACATAGAATAAAGACTATAAAGGCAACCAGAATTCGGTTCTGTATCACACCAACTCTCATAGATTCATGTATTTTTGTCCTTAATTCAAGTCGACTATCATATGGCATATAAACTTCCAAAGAGGCACCGCAAAATGGACAAAACCGTGCTGATTTATCTTCAGGAAGATTTACTCCGCATTTTATGCAGTATCGCATTAACCCTCAATATAAAAATCTCCCACCCCCAGAAAAACTTTCCGAAATATTTTAGAGCATAAATTTGCTATCTAAAGCAAGCCATAAATGGTCACTTACAGGTCTGGGTAAAGGCGTTGTTGTTCCATCTTTATGGATTAGTATACGTTTTGAAGGATCTTTCACAAATTCACCGATTATAGTGGCTCTTATATTATTTCTTTTTAGTTCATTAACTATTCCTTCTGCAAAGTTTGGATCGGCTGAAATAAGGAGAGCTCCTGAACTGATGAGTTGCATTGGATCTATCTTGAAAAATGTGCAGATTTTTGCAGTTTCTGCATGCACATAAATTTTGTTTTTGTATACTTTAACTCCAAGTCCAGATGCATCTGCAATCTCATGTATTCCGCCTGCTACTCCACCTTCTGTTGGATCATGCATAGCAGTGACTCCCCCGAAACTGTAAGATAGAACTGCTTCCTGAACAACGCTGATTTTTTCGTAAAAGTTAATTGCAGAGTTGAGAAGTGATTCATCAACAACTGTCTTAAGAATCTCTCTTTTTTCGTTAGCAATAACCGCCGTTCCCTCTAATCCAACTCCCTTTGTAAGGATCAGTTTGTCTCCAGCTCTTGAACCTGCTGAACTTACGTACTTTCCCATCTCAGTTACAGCCATCGCGCAACCGACAATTATTGGCCTTTTCAATCCAAGCGTAACTTCGGAGTGACCACCTATTACGGAGATTCCGAGGTTCTTTGCAGCTAAATCAATTTGTAAACAGATTTCTTCCACAGTTTTTTCAGTAGATTCCTCTGGTAGAAGAATGCATGTTGAAAAGAAGGTTGGACGAACACCAAACGTAGCTACATCATTAGCATTTATGTTGACTGCAAGCCAGCCAATTCTCTGCTCTGCACCAGTTACGGGATCCATAGAAAAAATGAGAACCTTATCTCCAACCTTTATAACCGCACTGTCCACTCCTAAAGATGGACCTAAAACCACGTCTGGATTCCTAACGCCAAGATGTCTAAACACTACATTTTTCAGGATTTCAGGTGGAATTTTGCCTATTGGAAGCTTAATTTTATTCACTCTTTAACACAACCATTACATCAATTTGTTACTTAGTTATGCTTTTAGGTTTTGATATAACATTCTCATTTGCACGATACTAGTTTTCCAACATTATAAGATGTTTGCCAATTTATTTCACTTCTAATTCATGGTTTTACAAGCACAAACTTTAATTTATTTTTTGGAGTAGTTTTAGCTTGTGGGTAATGACATCTCTGACCCTACTGACTCAAAAGTGTGATGTAGATCTTGAGTGAGGAACCCACACCTCACGTTATATGGTAATTTTCCTCTCTTAAGAAAATTGATAAAAGAGAATCCCATCTTTAGGAGAATATAGAAACTGTGTCTTAATGGTGTTTGAATGGATTACCTCAGATTCATCAAAATTGCTCCCGTGGGGTTCGAGAGTCTAGGAGTTCGTTCCATGTGCACCTATGTTGAGACACCTGACATTAAAGTTCTTTTGGATGCAGGTGCTTCGTTATGCCCAAACCGTTACGGTTTACCACCTCATCCAAAGGAGTACAAGGCTCTAAAAGAATGTAGGAGACAGATGCTAAATCTGGCAGAAAGAGCAGAAGTCATTACTGTGAGTCATTACCATTTTGACCATCATACGCCTTCGTTCACTGACTGGGTAAACCACTGGTCTTCTGCTGAGACTGCTGAAAAAATATACATGAAAAAAATTGTTTTCGCTAAAAACTACAAATCAAATATTAATGCAAGCCAAAGACAACGAGGATGGATGTTCTACAAAACTTCTGGAAAAAAAGCACAGAAATTTGAGTTCGCAGACAGCAGGGTCTTCAAGTTTAAAGACACAACTATAAAATTTTCAGATCCAGTATTCCACGGCGAAAAATTTTCAGGCTTAGGTTGGGTTCTAATGACTGTAATACAATATGAAAGAGAAAAAATCGTATTCGCCCCTGACGTTCAAGGTCCAATGTATAATGAAACAGCCGCATTTATCATAAAAGAAAAACCTGAATTAGTGATTGTTGGTGGTCCACCTATATATCTAGCTCAATACAAGGCTAATCCAAAAAACATCAAGTTAGCAATAAGAAACCTTGAGAGTATTGCAGAAAATGTACAAACCATAATTCTGGATCATCATATCCTGAGAGACGAACACTGGATAAAGATAGTGCAGCCAGCAATTGACAAAGCATCCATCTTTGGACACCAAATACTGACGGCAGCAGAGTATGCTGGATTAGAAAACAACCTTATAGAGGCGCATAGGAAAAACTTATATGAAGTTGAGCCTCCTTCAACACAATTCATGAAATGGACAAAGATGCCATTGAAGGAAAGGAAATATTTTGAGCCGCCAATCTGAAACCGTTCAAAGCGCTATCACTCTCTCTTTAATTATTTTAGGCTAATGCATAATTCGTTTTTCGTCCTTTTATTTTTTGGTGTTTGATGGTTCGTCTGTTAACTTTGAAGCGTCTATTCTCTAAGGTTGAATTGGTTTCTCTAGAGCAGGTTGAGGCTTCCTATTCTGGTCTTGGACCTAGACACTATCCAGTGAGGGCATGCTTCTTATCTTTGGTATTAATGCACCTGTCGAATATGCCTTCGGAAACCATGCTATCCCGCTATCTAAACGGTCACAGGGATGTGGCTGAAGCTTGCGGCTTCAACCAGGGCTCCAGATACCGCAAGGGTACGCCCAGCCAGTCAGCCTTGAACAGGTTCAAGCGCAGGGT
>CAZIFH010000107.1:0-4837 GCA_964539065.1 uncultured Candidatus Bathyarchaeia archaeon
CGCTGTCTGCCGAGCTCAAAAGGCTTGGACTATATGATGTCGATAAGAAACTTGACGAGGTTAGGCAAAAGATTGAGAAGTAGCTATCAGCAACTCAGGATACTATATTAATACTAATGTTCAGAGAGCAAAAGGAAGTTATAAACAAGTTCCTATTTTGCTGGTGGCCTTACCTTTAAAACTTCCTTGTTCACAAGATTTGGCGGGACACGGCCTTCCAGTATGGCGATCATGTTCTCCGCTGCCATAACTGACATTTTTGTTCTTGTTTCAATACTTCCGCTTGCAATGTGAGGAGCTGCTGTAACATTGTCTAGTTTGAGCAAAGGATTATTAGGGTCAACTGGCTCCTTTTCCCAAACATCTAGCCCTGCAGCCCATATCCATCCTTCTTTAAGAGCTTTGTAAAGGGCTTTTTCGTCGATAACTGGTCCCCTCGACGTGTTGATGAGGCATGCTGTTTTCTTCATCAATCTCAGCCTTTCCTCGTTTATTAAGTGATAAGTTTCAGGCATTAATGGCACATGAACCGTCACGAAGTCAGACTCTTTCAGAAGATTTTCTAGAGACGTATACTCAATGCCTAATTCTTTCTCTATCTGTTCATTTTGGTAAACATCATAGTATAGAATTCTCATATTGAAGCCTTTTGCCCGTCTTGCGACTGCTGAACCAATTCTGCCAATGCCTATGATGCCAATTGTTTTTTCCCAGACATCCTGCCCCAGAAGCATGGTTAGACCCCACGGAATCTTCCATTGTCCAGATTTGACATATTTGTCAGACTCGGGTATTCTTCTAGCAGTAGCCATAAGCAACGCAAATGCGAAGTCAGCTGTTGTTTCAGTCAAGACACCGGGCGTGTTCGTTACATATATACCTTTTTTCGTGGCAGATTCAACATCTATATTGTCGAACCCTACAGCAACTTGGCAGATTCCTCGAAGCTGAGGTCCAGCAGCATCAATTACCTCTTTGTCGATTTTTTCTGTTAAGAGACATATTAACCCGTCAATGTCTTTAACTTTTTCGATCAGAAGGCTTCTAGGGGGCGGCATTTCTTCTCGCCAAACTTCCACCTCAAATCTTGCGTTAAGCATCCCCATAGCGTCCCCAAGCAGTTCTCTTGTTATATAGATTTTTTTTCGTCCAGACTTCGTCAAATATAGACCACCACGCTCTATAATTTTCCCTTGCCATATTTATGATATGTGCTTGCTTCTTAAATCTTAGACCAAGCTGCCATTAGGACTCTTTTTGAGCCTGCAATCAAGGCTTCGGAAGATTCGCCTACCCCAGGCTTTACTTCAAAGCTAACAACTGGAAGCCTTGTAGATGCCTTCTTGTTAAGATATCCTACATTTTTAAGAACGGAGAGAAACTCCGCTAACTCGTCAACAGAGTTTTCTCCGCCTGTCACACCAAATCTGGGATGTTGGTCACCATATTGAGGGTGGCTTTTGTCCTTCATCACACAATTTCCAATATGGACATGCTCAAGGTATTCTTTGGCCACTGTGAGAGCTTGCATTGGTATTTCATGAAGTAGTGGAAGATGACTTAGATCGACCGTTAAACCAACGTTAGTGTATTTTTCTTTTACTTTTCCAACAACCTCCGCAGCATCGGCCGTTGATCCTATGAGAAGCTTTTTATCATATTCTTTATCAAAGTTTTCAAGCGAAATTAGCAAAGTGTAGTCTTTGCCTTGTTCTTCGGCATATTTGCAGAGTTGTTTTAGAGAGTCTACCAAAAGAGACCTTGCTTTCTCATTCTTTATAGGTTCCACGTCAGGACCGCTGACGACAGTAATTATTCGAGCGCCCACTAAATACGCCTCATTAATCAGCTTTTTGGTAAAATTGATTGCCTCGGAGCGCGTGGGATCGTCAAAAGAGTTCAAGTTAACCTTTTGTATCAACATCGGTGGACCTCCGCAATAGATCACGTCTAAATAGGCAGATTCAAGTAAACGTGCAACTTGTTCCCTGACATTTGCATCCTTGATCCATGACAATTCAATCGCACCAAAAAATGCATCAGTAGCTATTTTGCCTATCGTTTCAAGGATCGGCCCTTCTCCACGAATTGTCTCTGGAAAAATCATCGGATGAACTATGCCTATATTAACCAAACCATTCCAAAGATGTTTCATATCGCTGACCTCCACCAGTCTACGCACATTTTCTCTCATCGACAATATTAAGGTTATTGGAAAGATTAAAGTAAACTCTTTAAGAAAGGTAGAAGATGTTAAGGACGCTGGGCCCGTAGCCTAGCTGGATATGGCGCAGAGAAAATTTTTCGCGTAAGCCTTCGGAGCCAGCACAGGCGGAGAAAGCCTGAGGACGTGGGTTCAAATCCCTCCGGGCCCACCACACTGTACATCTGGATCTACAAAAATTTCCTCTCTTAAATATGGCTTGATGTTGCTTGAACATGTAAAAGATTTATGGGAACCAAAAACACGTAAGGATGAATTTGTCAAAGCTGCTGAAGCTATAAGGCAAAGAACATACGACAGAGCTGTTGGACATTACAAACAAGCTTGGGGAGATTACACAACACTTGATCGGCAGCTAAAACCGTAAGACATAACAACAATTTGAGTAGTAATCACTTTTCATTTATCTTAGAATGTCCAAAAAACAATTTGCAACAAAAGATGCATGTTGAATTTGAGTTAAACTTTACTTTTCTGATTGTAAAACCGCATTACTTCTTTCTTTGTTGGGTATTTCCCGCAGCTCCTTTTTTTAGTTTCTGGGCACACTCCCCATTGGCTGCCTCTGCATCCGACAGTTTCGAAGATTTCAGGATAGATTTTATTTACCTCATCTTTTATTTTTGTTGCCATCAACCTAATTTCTGGAGCTGAGTTTTTGCACAATCTTAGCCTCAAGAAATTCAGCAAGGAACGGCAGTTGACTGTCCACACGTAAGTACATTTCAAGGCTAATGGCAAAACGTAACGGGCTGATTCTCTGGATACCTCTTCCTCAATCTGCTTGTACAGTTCATGGGTTTTTTCCATGTGTGCTATCACCTTCTCTCTCAAGGAACCCTTGATGTCGGGCGGAATGTACACAGGCATTTCTTCTGCTTGAGAGACGTACCTTGTTGATTTTGCAGTGTGAGACGCAATTCTGTGTTCTAACAGTTCTCTAGTCAAGGCAACTGAGATATTTTTTAACTCGAAAGTGAAGTAGATATGTTCCAGTGTTGACTCATAATCATGTTCAACCATGTATCTTACTAGTTTCTTGTCGTCCATTTGGTTAAAAAAGGGACCTGTTGTTCGAACGGCAGCTGCAATTGTTTCTATCCCGTTTTTTGTATAATTAATCAAGTTAACTTTCATATGGTTCTTCTCCAAGCGCATATAATCCAAGTAATATTTTTTGTTGGGTCTATCTTCATCTTCAAGCTATATATGCTTAAAACCTAATTAGCTTTTAACATAGTTGAACAAAAAGTGGCTGATGTTAAGATAAGCATAATTAGAGATGGAAGCGCTACCTTTCTCTCTGTCGCTCATCAAGGACCTTTGCCTTACGCCTAATCTTTCCAATAGCACAGTTAGCATTATGGGCATAAACAAGGAAAAAGCTAGATGCTGTTTGCACATTGTGCAAAAGATACGTTGAAGAGACAAAAACAGAATTGAAACTGGAAAAAACCACGGACAGAAAAATCCATTAAAGACGCAAATTACGTTATTAACACATCTTTTGTTGTTGATTATAGCGGATACAATGCTGGCTGGAACATAGGCTTTAAGAACGGGTGTCGTTTTGGTGGAAGCTGCCACATAATGCATGACGAAGGATTCTGGATAAATTTCTATCAATTTGGACTTTTTGAGTCAATCGTGAACGACGTATTGGAAATCTGCCCAGATGCTTGGTACCTTAAACTTGCAAACCCAGTGCTTGTAGCCACCATTTATCTGGGCAGAAAATACAAGAAGCTCAAGTTTATCGGGCTTTGCAATGGCTACGTAGGCGTTTCCACTTTGCCTCAGTGCTTGGGCTTAATGCGGAAAAGATTGAGTATAAGATTCTAGGTGTTAACCACTTCATATGGTTGAAAGTTCAAATATAATGGCGAGGACACCTTCGTCATTTTAAACTATTGGATAGAGAAAGAATCTGAGAAATACTTTAGTAAATGAGGGACAAGCAGCGATGTCGGTCCAAAGGTCATAGTCATTTACAAAGGATTTAACGTCTTTCCAATCCGTGATAACTGTACACGGGGTGGCGGTTCGTGGCCGTGGTGGAACTACACAGACGACGAAACAGAAAAGAAATGGAAGGAAGACCCTAAAAGTTGGTGGAAGTGGGTGCTTAATCCCTCTAAATAAAACACTTTCAAAATTTATTAGAGCCACATAAGACTTCTCTGTTAAGGTGACAAGCGTTTTTCCACCCAAAAAATCACAAAGTATAATCAACATAATAGAATCATTAGCATGCGACATACCAAGAGTCTTCCAAGTTAACATTATGAACGGTGAAAAACTTCTTCCAGGTGTACCAGAAAACTTAAAGTCCCAGATATCGTCGACGGAGATGGCGTAAAAGGCGAAAAAACTAGGAGACTGCCAAATGCAGTTACTACATATCTTCTTAGAGATAGAGTTGCTCCTGTTGAGGTTGAACTTGAGACATATAAGGCAGGGAGCAAAGAAAAACTTCTTGACCTTGTTTTGATGGATCCGTGGACGAAGTCAAAGGAACAAGCCAAAGGTCTTCTTGACGAAATCTTGTCTCTTCCGCTACATGTTGAGATGCAGAAACATTACTTCTAGTTAATGCAAAACAATAAAAGAGAA
>CAZIFH010000108.1:0-5089 GCA_964539065.1 uncultured Candidatus Bathyarchaeia archaeon
ACTGAGGACTTGGCAGACATGATTACGCTTCAGAACTTGATGAACTACAGTCTCAGCGACATTCCAGACAAAGAGGAGAGGAGCAAATCGCTCCTTTTGGTTAAACAGCTTTTCAATCTTCTTAACAAAGAAATCAATAGGACAAACATTTTTTCTGCTGCAGTGTGCGGGGTGACTACTTTTGTATCAGGAATCGTTCCTATAATGGCTTATTTGATGTTGCCTTCACCGCTCGACATCATCGTTTCGCTCTGCATAGTTGGAGGTGTTGGAGGCTTCTTTCTCATCAGTTACCGTTCCCGGAAAACAAAAGTACACTGGAAAATAACATTACTTCAAACAGTAATAATCATAGCAATCGCGGTCGCCGCATCAATAGTGCTTGGCAGCAGTACATAGAAAAAAGGTTTAGCCATTTTATACTGTTTCTGACATCACGTAATATAAGAATGTATTTCGGGTGTTTTGAGGAAATGAAGATGAAGGTTATTTGTGTTGAAGATGCTGGATATCTCTCATTGTTAGTGAAAACTGGTGGTTTCGATCATCCATTCTCTCAGCAACTCTGCGGGGAAATCGTCAGCTATCTTTTTTCATGGTTTCATCCGTTAATCTGTCGACTTCCTTCTTACAGAAGGTGCAGTAGAATTTTCCGTTCACCCCTTCATCCATTAACAGGGATGTCTCGCAGTGTGGACAGGCAAGTTCTCCGTCACGGTAGATCGGCGGCTTCTTCAACTCATCTCCGTCTTCTTCGTCTTGTTTTCTACTGCTTCTTTATAGTGGTTTAGGAGGCTTGTAAGGGAAAGTGAAAAATATTATGGAAACGGGAATAGAAGAAGTGACGTTCCTGAGATAACGTCCAGATCAATTAGAGAAACGGAACCAAGATGGAGGAGTTGTAGAATCCTTGTTCACCCTGTACTTGAAACCATTCTCCTTAGCATAGACGACAACATGCTCAGCAAGTTTTTCCAAGTTTACATTAAACCCCGTTAATCTTTCGTCTTTCCCCTATTACCCACCTAACTGCTTGAACCATTTTTATGTTCAAAAGACTTACTTTGTGGAGTAATTAAGTTTTTCTTTCGTTTTCTACAGAAACAAAGTTTTCTCTCTTCAGGCTCTTCAAGCACTCTGTTGAAAGAATCTTTTCCTTAGGCGATAACTCGAGTTTACGTTCTTCTTTTTCAACTATCCTCTTCATCATTTTTTCGATATACAGCAATGCCTCTTTCCGTTAGTTGATATTGCTTGGTAAGTTTGAGGTTTTCGGTCTCTCAAAAAATTCACAATTCTTTTGAATTCCGAAGATTTTTCTGAATCAACTTCGACAACCACTACTTCCTCATCTTCACCACATTCAACTATAGCATTTCCATAAGGACTAACTATTCTACTTCTGCCAAAATACGTATAGGTTTCATCTGAGCCAATGCGATTTGTGGCTACAAGCCAAACTTGGTTATCTAATGCCCTGGCACTTGTAGCAAGCCTCCATTGCTCCAGAAACGGATTCATCCAATTTGAAGGTAGGAGAATTACTTGAGTTCCTTGCAATGAAAGGAGTCTGGATGCTTCTGGAAAAATTGCATCGTAACAAACTAGCAATCCAATTTTGCCTACTTTTGTGTCAAAAACGTTATACTCGCTTCCACTTGTTACATAATTAGCCTCTTCTAAGAAAGGATGAACCTTCCTATACTTTCCAGCAAGCCCTTCAGGAGCTACAAGAATTGCCGTATTGAAAATATTTCCACCGTCTTTCTCCAAGATGCTTCCTGCAACAAGCATCTTATTTTCTACAGCCAACCCCTCCAATTTTTCCGAAGTTTCTCCAGGAATAGATTCAGCTAATTCCACTATGTTTTCTTTTTTAAAGCCGGTGGTGAACAGCTCTGGAAGACAAATTACTTCGGCATTATTTTCAGCCGCCTTTTGAATAAGCTCTTTAACCTTTTCAATGTTAATCTTTTTATCCCCAAGCTTAACGTCCATTTGTCCTATTGCAATACGCATTTATTTCAACCCTGGATTCACCTAAGTTTTATGTTATTTACTTAAATTTTGCGGTTTATAAGGCGTTTTGTCCTGTTCTGTCAAGTTTCTAATGTTACACTAGCTGTGCTGGAAACGTGTTGATTTCTCTGTGAAAGCGTTTGCGGTTATACCATTCTCTGTATTCGTTTAGTTTATCTTTGAGCCGTTCCGGGAATTTTCTGAGATGGTTAACGAATTCACGGTTCAAGTTTTGTATGCACCTTTCGACTTTGCCTTTGTCTTGAGGATAGGAGGGATGCGCAAAGTGCGGTTCGAAGTGATAAGGAAAAAGCATAACATTATCCGACAAACAACTATGAGTCGACAAACAGAAAAGTATAACGTTAGAAACTTGACTTTACATGTACTTTGTCAGTGGATCCGAAAGTGTTTTTTGATTTTTCTGGTTTTTGGTTTTTTGGGTTGTAGATGGTGTTCGTGTCAGGCGATTAGGTGCTGTTGGTGTTCTTTCTGTGCGTCATTGGTTCGCTGGAGTGCCATGTTAGCTCTTGTAATGGGTACGAAAGAAAAGTTTGTCTTTTTTAGTAGTTTCTTTTTGATGTGGTTTAGTAGGGATTTGCAAAGAGCCAAGTGTTTTTGTGGGTAAGTGCTTGTTTATGGTGGTTCTAAGCTGCAACCTGTAAGGATGAAGTACCCGAAGTCTACGGTGAAGTCTTTGACTAGCGGTTGTTTTGTTTGGTTGAAGGGAATCTTTTGTCTCTTGACTTCTCTTATGTTGTGCGTGTCCACAGGTTCTCTAGGGCCATGGCATACTGGTGGTATGTCTCCCGGACGGTCCCGTTCTTGCTTGTTGTTTTAGATCTGAAGTCTTTTCTAACCCTGAAGCCGGTCTCTTTTCACCATCTCTTTCGATAGTCTTCTGGGAGTTGGCTCCAAGCTTTCAAGGCTTTCTCTTGTCCAAGGTTGGTTGCGAATGCACCATAGAGTTCAAAAATAAAGTCATTCTTGGTTTTTCTCAATCTGTGGATGGTTAGGTTGAAGTTGACTTCGTCCCCGCCTTTCTTTAGGTTGAACCGCCTAACTTGTCTCTTCCAAGTTATGTAGTCTAGGATAGCCTCTTTCACACTGCTGTTTTTTGGAGCAGGGATCAGGAACTTTACGCCTAGAGCCTTCAACGTTTTTATTACCTCATGGGAGTAGAAGCCCTTATCCAATAATAGGAGGCGGATGTGTACTCCTTGACGCTTGGCATCGGTGACGAGTTCCTCTACGATCCTGTCCTTCTCGCAGAGCTCCAGCGGCTTGACCAAGCGGCTCTTGATTGCGTATCTGCGGTCTTTCTCCACGAGGCGGATTGCTGCGTAGCAGTGGAACCAACTCGTCCCCAGCTTGTACTGTCCCTGAACAACGTAGGGAGTAGGCTTCCCATAATACGGGATGTAGGTTAAGTCTATGTCAGCCGCAGCCTTTCTTCGAAAAGCACCTTTACCTTTAGCCATGCATAACACGCTCTCATTTAACTCCTGAAGCATGGATAATGTATCTCTCCGGCTCATCTTTTTTAGGCGGTAGAGGAGAGTGTCGGCGTCAGGAACATTTCCAAGCTTGTAGTGGAGGCGTAGTCTTTTCTCTAGAATCAAGCCTCCATCAGTGTACTCAGCTTCCAAGCTGAAGTACGTAAGAGAACTCAAAACATCCTTCCTAGAGTAGACACAGTTGCACCTTAATGGAACCAGAAAAACCTTCAATGCCGTCTTGAGAGAAAACGTAAAACCCCACAAAGCAGCTCTACTGATACCGTGAACCATATGCCTCCGTTTCAATGATGCTCACATTAGAGTATGGTTCACATTCCACAAAAACTACTCTCACACTCAAACAACGTTCCCTGAAAAACACTTTCGGAACGGCCATATAGGACGTGCCTATTCACTATAGTTTTTGCCTACCACTCACCCTATGAATTCAAATGTCGCCGGAGCAAAATTCAAACCAATGATGACATTTAAGGACTTGCGGTTAGCGTGTAAACGTCTACCTTTTCCTAGTAGTTGGGGCAGTTAAAGAGAGGCTTATTTCTGCTTCAAAATTAAGAATGCAACTTACATCATTTTCCGTAAACTCTCCTGAATGACAGTAAATGTTTAGCTGCTTTTAAAAAGTTCATTTCTGCCTTCTCTTAGAAAAAATTATGTTATGCACGCAAAAAATAAGACTAAATTAAGCTTCTTTTCAGTAAGCTAAACATATACGAATGACAGTTTATTTTTAGAACAATTACAAAAAAAGTTTTGTTAAGCGTTAAGCTTTACAGTAAGGCAAATTTGTTTTAACGTCCTACTGAAGCAATCTGTAATCGCAAATCAAAGAATCGACATAAAGACGCTCACATTCATTATTCTAAAATGGACAACGACTAATGTTGAAAACGCTAATTTCAGTTAGAAATTATTAATGGAACAACTTAACGAAACTTTGGAATGCAAATTTTCAAAACGCTACGGCACATTGTATAAACTTTCGCGCTTGTCTCGAGGAAATGCTTAAAAACAATTAGTGGTAAATCATTGAGGGCGTGAAACTTTGGTTGATGAGAGAAAGATACCTGCGACCATGTCAACTCAGCACCCGGACAACGTAAATCTTCCAGATTGGTGTGAAGGCACCGTGATTGAGGGAGATTTGGAAATTTATGAGGCATATTTTGCTTACAGCCAGCTTGGCTGCCATGAAGTCATGTGGGATTCTGAGGGGAAGGATGTTGACACGCGAGTCGTAAGGAAACTCTTAGATAAGTATCCAGAATTTTTATGGAACATCAGCTTGGAAAAGACGTTTTCCTAACCTATAGAATTCCTAATCCAAAAATTGAAGGTGCTGAAAAGAAGGTTTTTGTAGAAACTTTATACAACGTTGCGGTGGCATGTGATGTTGCATCTACCTTCTACAAGAGAGATGTTGCGCCAATCTTTGAGGTTATACTTCCCTTCACGACGGATGCTAAAGAACCAATTTGGCTTTACAACTATTATAAAAAGGCGATAACTGCAGTTGAGGAGGCATGCTTAGACAACAGCTTGAAAGCTAA
>CAZIFH010000109.1:0-4369 GCA_964539065.1 uncultured Candidatus Bathyarchaeia archaeon
GGCGGAGATCAATTAGATATATTATGGATTTTTCTATGCAGGTTTTTATTGCCTTAATGTAAAGCCTGTCATGAAGGAAGAAAAGTTTCACAGATACGTGAGTTTGAGGTTATAATCTTAAAAGAAACCGGAGAGTTACTAGTCTTCGAATCGATTAGGAATAAAGGTGGCAAGCGATTTTCCTGTCTTCCTCCAGATCAATCAAAGGAGGTCTCTTTTGACCGCAGATTGGCATTGCCTCTGGGCACCTATTACAAAACTTGCAACCTACTAATTTCTCAAGCCGAGCATCCTCAATGTCTTGCATTCTTGCTCTAAACTGCCATCTTTTCCTGGGATCAGGCTGTGGAATAGAGGATATCAGCATCTTGACGTATGGATGTTTAGGATCCTTTGTTATTTTTTCGAAATTTCCTTGTTCCATAATAGATCCAAGGTATAGAACAATTATTTCGTCACTTATACAATATGCGCTGGAGAGATCATGGGTCACATATAGGCATGACAGTTCAAAATTTTTCTGAAGCTTCTGGATGATCTCTAAAATGTCCGCTCTCAGCGAGACATCTATCATTGAAACCGGCTCATCAGCTAAAAGTATTTTGGGTTTAAGTGCGAAAACTCGAGCTAACATTACTCTTTGTCTTTGACCACCACTGAGTTGATGAGGATATTTTCCAAGAATCTCATTGGGATCTAAACCGACATCATGAAGAGCTTCACTTGCAAGTTTAACAGCTTCGCTTTTTGATTTTGCTACTTTAAGCTTTCTTAGAGGTTCAACTATAGCATTATCGATCCTGTAGAACGGATTTAGAGAGTCATAAGGATCTTGAAAAACTGCCTGTACTTCTTTCCTATATGTTTTCCATTCAGATCCTTTGAGTTTCCATATATTTTTTCCCCTGTAAATAATCTCTCCATACGTTGGCTTTATGAAACCAAGTAATAGATTAGTAATTGTGGTTTTTCCACTGCCACTTTCACCAGCCAATGTAACAATTCTCTGGTTTTCTTCTTGAATATAAAAGTTAAAGTCTTCTATTGCAGTTACATATTTTCGCCCAATAATTCCGCCAAGAGAAAACTTCTTTGTCACATTTTTCATTTCTACGAGATTTTTCATATACTAAACCTCACTGGTAAAGATGGCAAGCCACAAATTTTCCAGGTTCGATTTCATTGAATTTTGGTTCCTCTTTCATGCATATGTCCATTACCTTGGGACAACGGGGATTGAATCTACATCCGGCGGGAGGATTCCTTAGGTCTGGAGGTAAGCCTGGGATGCTTCTTGGTATAGTTTTCCTGCTAAAACTCGGAACGGAATCTATCAATCCTTGAGTATATGGATGCAGCGGTTCATCGAAAAGTTCCATTACTTCTTGGATTTCCATGATCTTTCCAGCGTAGATTATTGCAATCCTATCTGCAACCTCAGCTAATATTGCTATATCATGAGAAACGAGTATCAACGAGGAACCTTCTTTTTCCTTTAAGTCTGTAAGAAATTCTAACACTCCTTTTTGAACAACCACGTCAAGCGCACTGGTCGGTTCGTCAGCAATAATCAACTCTGGGTTCAGAGACATTCCCATCGCTATAACCACTCTTTGCTTCATTCCTCCACTTAGATTACATGGATATTCCTGCGATATTCGCGACGGCAAAGCAACACTTCGCAGCAAGCTGATAACTTGATTTTTAAGGTCACTATCAGGCTTTTTGCCTTCGTGAGCCTTTATCACATCTGAAATCTGATTGTAGATTTTCATCGTAGGATTTAGAGCATTCATTGATGATTGAGGTAAAAATGCTATGCTTTTCCACCTGATTTGTCTTAGTTCCTTATCGTCCATATTGTATAAGTCCTTGCCACGATACAGAACTCTGCCTCCCGCAACGTAAGCAGGTGGTATAATAAGCCTTAGTAAGCCAGATGCCAGCGTAGACTTGCCACATCCTGATTCGCCAGCAACCCCCAAAACTTCTCTTTTCTTTACACTAAAGCTTACTCCATCTACAGCTCTGACGGGAAGGCTAGCGGTCTTATAGTATATCCTTAGATTCTCCACTTCTAGCAAAGGTGATTCCATTGTTATCACTTTTCCTTCAGCTTAGGATTTCCAATTTCGTCAAGTCCAAAGCTTATGATGAAAAGGCCAATAAAAATCCACATAAGAACAAGAGCAGGCGGAAGCCACCAGTGAACTAAGCCTCTGGTAAAAGCTGTATATTTCATCGCCCAATTAAGCATAAGACCAAGAGTAACTATGGTTTGAGGCCCAAGCCCTATTAGTTCCAAGCCTGCTTCTGCTTCCATGGCTCCTATTACGACAAAAGCGAACCACGAGCCTAAGAAAGGAAGCATGTTTGGTAAGATCGATTTTACTGCTATCTCAACTCCGTGAGCGCCAGACAGCTTTGCAAGTCTAATGAATCCCCTTTCTTTTATGACTAAAGCTTGAGACCTGAGCACTTTACATGGGAAAGCCCATCCAAACACTGCGAGCAATAACGCCATTGTTGGAACCTCGATCCTCCCAATAACAGCTGCCACAATTAGCAAAATAGCTAAGGATGGAATTGTGATGAAGACTTCAGTAATAACACCGATCACACTATCGAAAATTCCTCCATGGTAGCCTGCAACTAATCCTATTATCGCAGCTACGGTAAAGGCTATACTTCCCGCCATGAATCCGATATGCATAGATGTAACACTTCCATACAAAAGCTGTGTGAATATATCTCTTCCAAGAGGGTCAGTGCCCAAAGGGTGCTCCCAAGAGGGAGGAAGATTGATTGGGCAATCTCCTGTTTTTTTAGGGTGATAAGGTGACAAAAAGGATCCTATTGTAGCAAAAAGGTACCAGCCAATGACCATTGACAAACCTAATAGGATCTTCTTATTTTCAATAATAAATTTTAATGTGCTGAGTCTTCTTGGAAATTTTAGTGCATGTTTGTTCATTACTTTTCACCAATTCGCGGGTCTAAAAGTGGATAAACAAGATCAATGAGAAGTGCTGCTGTTGTCACTCCGAAGACGATCAGCAAAGAAACAGCTTGTATGACGGGATAATCAAGTGATAGCACTGATATATACAGTATATTGCCGATTCCAGGATAGGAGAAAATTATTTCCACCAGTATTGAACCTGAGGCAATTGATCCAAGTGAGATGGCAAGGTCTGTAAATAACGGCAGAACAGTATTTCTCATAGCGTACTGCCTAAATATATATTTCTCATCTAAGCCTTTTGCCTTAGCTAAAAGCAGATAATCCTCACCTAAAACGTTGACCATTAATCCTCTTGATTCTATAGCCCATCCACCAAGTGAAACCAAAACAATCGACAGAGCTGGTAAGGTTGCATGCTGAATTATACTGATTATATAGTCAATGGTACCCGGTATAGCTTGCACATCTACACCACCACCATAAGGAAAAAGGAATACAAGATAAGTAAAAAGGTACACTAATATCATTCCAAATATGTAAAAAGGGAAACGGCTTAAAATCATAAAACCTAAGAATACTATGTTTGTCCACCTCGATGATTTCCCCTCCCTTTTAGTCCAACCCATTAGTGACCCTAAAACGAGACCTATTGAAAAGCTTGCTATGACGGACAAAGTTAACAGTCCTATAGTCCATGGAAGACCCCTCATTAAAATGTCTGAAACTGATGCTGGGAAGTATGATATCGAAAAGCCCAAATTACCTTGAAACAAGTTAAAAAGGTAAAGAAAAAACTGCACATGCATGGGCTGGTCTAAAGCAAAAAGCTTTGAGTATTTTTCCACGAACTCTTTCCCTCCGATATTTACTCCTAGACGATACAATGCAGCAAGCTTTGCCTCTATTGGATTACCGGGAATAAGTCTTGGAACAACAAAGTTTATGGCGACTGCCATAAATAAGGTAAGGACGTAGAGTGAAATTCTCTTTATCAAATACTTCACTGTATACATAGTTCCTCAGCCTACCGTTGTCACCATATCTTCCGAATCCTAACTTAAAAATCTTTTCGAGTATGTGTTTAGCTGCTTTTGAAACAGAGTTCATTTCCGCCTTCTCTTAGAAAAAATTATGTTATGCGCGCAAAAAAGAAGGCTAAATTAAGCTTCTTTTCGGCGAGCTAAACACATACCTTTTCGAATATACATTTAAATTCCTCTGTCTGAGGAAATCGGGGGAATTAGGTGATTGAAGTTGGCTCTCAGTTAGTATTCGAGCATAATGTCCTATACAAAGCTAGTAGCTCAGAGCTTTATTTATGAAAATGTGTCCCAACATTCTGTCAAGTCTAAAACTAAAATCCCATATTCTATCAAAATGTTAAGCACCAAAAACAATATATAC
>CAZIFH010000110.1:0-4057 GCA_964539065.1 uncultured Candidatus Bathyarchaeia archaeon
GCTTTGGCACATGCACTGCTGCGAAAACGATCGAAGCATAGCTGGAACTGGTCATGTTGATTGGGACGGAGTTTTCCGAGCATTATCAGAAATAAATTACAACAGATGGATAGTGGTGGAGTCTTTTACTCAAGATATGGAAAAAATTGCAGCTTCAACAGCGATTTGGAGAAAAATGGCGCCAAGTGCAGACGCTCTCGCTTCAGAAGGATTGAAGTTTCTTAAGAAAATGGTAAAGAAATACAATCTGAGATAGCAAGAATAACCAATATGCTTATTAGGTTTCTTAAGAAGATAATTGTTTTTCTGGTCTTTCAGTGCTGCTAGTTTGTTCGATTCTAGGTTTCAACCTTTCTTAACCAAAAAACACTTAACTTCAATACTGAGAATTACTATTCGGTCGTGTACTTAGCTATGTCAAAGTTAAGTGATTATATGAGCATATCTGGCGACTATTCTTTGCCAGAAACAATGCAAGCTGTTACGCTCTCAGGTGCTGGTCAACAAAACATAAAATTGTCTACGGTTGACGTTCCAGAGTGTGGAGATAACCAATTATTGGCAAGAGTTGATGCTGCGATGGTATGTGCTTCCGACAATAAGCTTATTGATCAAGGGTCTGAGCACCCGCTAATGTATGGATGGAATGTCTCTGATTATCCTATTATTATCGGTCACGAGGGATCGGTTACAGTCGTTAAGGTTGGGAAAAACTTAAGAGGCAGATTCAGACCTGGGCAGAAGTTTGCAATTCAGCCAGCTGTGCCCACAGGTCCTAGATCTCACAGAGAAAGATACAAAAATAATGCTGAAGGTGTTAACAAGATTGCTATAGGCTACACTCTTCCAGGCCTGTTTGCAGAATATGTACTTATCTCAGAAGAGATTATAGAAACGGGATGCCTGGTCTCTTTTCCCAGAGAAGATATACCATATTTTGGTGCGGCTTTATCTGAGCCTCTCTCATGCGTCATAGCTGCACAAGAGAGAATAGTGCACATAATCAAAGATAGTCCGTCTTCGCCAAGGATAGCCGTTATCGGTCCTAAGAAGGGTGGTGTAACTCTAATAATTGGTGCAGGACCAATGGGTTTAATGCACATAGAGGTCGCGATGAGCTACAGACCAAGTAAGGTCATAGTTTCAGAGATTTTGGAAGATAGGCGAAAAAATGTACTGGTCTTTCTTGAAAAAGCAAAGAACTTGGGGATATCATTGATCCTAACCAAACCTGATGAGTTAAGTGCAGTGATAAATAGAGAGACAAATGGAAAAGGGGTAGATGATGCAATAGTTGCTCTGGGAATCGCCAAGGTTCAGGAAGAGTCCATAAACTATCTAGCTAAAGGAGGAGTTGCTGTTTTCTTTGGAGGCACTCCATACAAAGATAGAATGATACAGCTGGACACTCACCGAGTGCACTATGACGGTGTTACAACTGTCGGATCCAGCGGAAGTGACCCCTCTGACATTGCTAGGGCACTTGAAATGATTAGCGATGGGATAATTGACCCAGGAAACTACGTGGTCAAATGCGGAGGGCTAGATGCAGCAGTTCATCTTTTGCAAGATGTTAGAAATCAGAAGATAGATGGAAAAGGGGTAATATACCCTCATACTAGAGCCCCCCTGTTTGACATTAAAGCATGGAATCTTGCTAAGGAGAGAGACTATATGGAGAAACATCTTCTTTAGCTTCGTGAGAGTGAAAATATGGAGAAAATAGTCGTTTTTGGCGCTGGAAACATTGGTCGTTCACTTGTGGGACAACTTTTCTCTAAAGCAGGATATGAGGTTGTTTTTGTAGACATTGATGAAAAAATCGTTCAAGAATTAAACAGGCAAAAGAGATACAAAATAATCGTCAAAGATAAACATCCAGAAACAATAGTGGTTGAGAATGTTCGTGCAGTAAACATTGGAGATTTCGAAAAAGTCATCGATGAAATCTTGTCAGCTGATATAATGGCAACATCTGTTGGAGTTAACAACCTTCAAGGCATCTATCCAGTTATAGCTGCTGGAATAAAAGAGAGAGTAAATCTAGGAAAAGGTCCTATAGACATTATAATATGCGAAAATGTTAGGAACTCACCATCACTTTTTAGAGAAGGCTTGCTGAATTATCTTCCAGAAGGGGTTCCCTTAGATTCCGTTGTAGGACTTATTGAAACAGTTATTGGAAAGATGGTTCCAATAATGAGCGAGGAAGAAAAAAGAAAAGATCCTTTGCTTATTTATGCCGAGGCATACAACAAACTGATCTTGGATGCAGAAGCTTTTAAAAATGGTATCCCAAAAGTCCAAGGAATTGAGCCAAAGAAAAACATCGCTGCTTATGTGGATCAGAAACTTTTCGTGCATAACATGGGTCATTCAGCCGCCGCATACCTTGGATATGCCACTAACCCAGAAATGAAATACGTGTGGGAGGCCATTAAAGACAGCCATATCCATGAATGCGTTGAAGGAGCAATGTGGGAATCTGGTAGAGCTCTGATTCTCGAGTATCCTTACGAGTTTAATGAAGGAAACATGAAAGAACACATTGAAAATCTAATTGAGAGGTTTGGGAACAGGGCGTTGGGAGACACCATATATCGCGTGGGAAGAGATCTTCCTCGTAAACTGTCTAGAAATGATAGACTAGTTGGTGCATTACTACTTGATGAGAAACAAAATGTTCCTTCACCTTGCACAATCATGGCGACGGTTACTGCAATGTTTTTCAGAGGAAAAGACGAAGATGGACATCTTTTCCCACGTGACAAGGAATTCGCTGAAAAAAGTTTTCCGTTGGGAGTCGATTTCATCCTTAAAGAAATCTGTGGTTTGAGTGAAACTCAGGATAGTGATCTAATCAACAAGATAAAAAAGACATATTTAAGAATAGTTAAAAACCTGAGAAATTGGTATACTGAGTTGTCTAAGGAAATATTTTGAGACGGCATTATCTCGTGGTTGACTACGGCTCTTTCATGAATTTTATGAATTGTTCAAGTGAACGTTCTTCGAGAACATAGTTCGTCTTCTTCTCTTCTCTTATTGTCGATTTTGGCTTTAAACCATAGTCATGACCCGGGTAAACCTCGATTTCGTCGTCAAGTTTCATTAACTTACCGAAAAGGCTGTTGTACATGTCCGCTGGATTACCTCCAATTAAATCCGTTCTTCCGCATTCCCCAACAAATAACGTATCGCCTGTGAGGAGTTTTTTGTCAAGTAACAAGCATATGCTGTCAGGCGTATGTCCTGGTGTATGTATTACTCTGAGATCGATTTTGCCAATTTTTATTATGTCTCCCTCAGCCACTTCGATGTCTTTGTATGTTTTGGACAATTTGTGAGCGACAATTTTCGAGTTAAAACGCTTTTTAATTTTTGAATTATCCATAACATGGTCACTATGATCATGAGTATTAACGATGAATTTTATTTTCAACCCATTTTTTATCGCGAAATCAATAATAGCATCGCCATTATAGCTCGGATCAATAACAATGGCTTCTCTTGATTCCTCGTCTGCGATGATGTATGAAAAGTTGTCCCCAACATGTTTTGCCTGCTTAAACAACAATCTTGCGTCATCTTCCGTTTTGCCTAATAAATTCTGTTGCTGGAAGAAACTCGATCCTCATACCAAACTTGGCTAAGTCAATTGGATTTTTGACTGAACCTATACTCGTATCTATGGTTCCATGAACTGGGTGTATCCACATTTTTTCCGGTATCAAGTTGAACTGAAGGGGAACTTTTTTTAAAACCCCGTATTTTTCTAGGTCTGGAATAAAATCGTTTTTTTCGCAGGCAACATATATCGACGTGTAGCTTTTTACAAGCTGAGATGCTCCTGATTCGCCAATTCCGTGCCATATAGCTGCGTCTTCTGGTGACCCCAAGGAATATAAAATGAATTGTGGCGACGAAGGCGTCTCACTATAATCATAGTTTAATATTTTTTCTCCATCAATCACAAACTGGTCGTTAGCTACTGCGATGCTTATATCCTTTGAGTCAATGTCGTTCGGATATAACGGTGTCGTCTGATAAGTAACTT
>CAZIFH010000111.1:0-5585 GCA_964539065.1 uncultured Candidatus Bathyarchaeia archaeon
CTCTTGAGAAGCTCTATCTCTCGTTAAAGAACGAACGTTATATCATAAAAGTTCCAGATAAGACAGCCAAAAAAGCTCGGAAAGCACTTGAATTCATGTTAAATTAGACTTTTTAAAAAAAGACGGTTTTTGGTCAGCCATTATTTTTGTACTGGGTTTTCCCAGTGTGGTTCTCGAGGAAACGGTGGCTTAATTTTTCGGTAATTTAATTCCCTTTACTTCCATGTCTTTGTAGATTTTTCCCATTCTTGACGTGTCAAGCGGCGTCTACGTACCAAATAGTTATCTAGTATCTGTGCAAAATCTTCGAGATCTGGAGGGCAGCCAGAAACGTGAATTCCTCGCAATCCATTGTAGAATGTTGGAGCCAGGCAGTTGCCACAAAGTATGCAGGTTGCATCTTTCTCCATCGGATTTGGCGGTTTCGCGTTTGGTCCCATCAACACATAAAGTTTCGTTTTTGCAGAATGTAAATCAAATCTTTGCATCATCACAGTGGAAAGGCGACCGTAACATCCAGTGCATGCACCTTGATTGATGATTTTTATGTTCTCGCTTTCCTTGTTGATGAAGTCAACAATATTTACCGTTTTTGCTCGGTAAGCCTCATCAATAGTCAATCCCAATATCCTATGCTTCTTTACGTTGGTTGAGCCTAAACCACGTTCCTCGGCCCATCTTAGGTAGCGCACCGTTTTTGGGTCTACTCCCATAACCTTTGCTGCAACTGCATCGACTGAAACAACGTTGTCTCCTGCCATGGCAAGATCCATTTTCTGCAATTCGAACGCAGGCAAATGGTGAGTTGTAAAGCCTCCGTCGACCACAACTAGATTACTTGGCTTAACAAGGTTTAGATCTACGATTATTTCTTCAATTTTGTCAAGCCGATGATATTTAATGCGGTCATGTAATCCAAGGAAGCCATACAAGTTTTTCATAGCTACAGTTACACCAGCTAAATGATGAGTTTTCAATGCACATACATTAATTAACACGTCGCATTCAACCAACTCCTTGGCAACGCTTATTTTTTCGAAGAAAACGGCGTTTTTTACATTAACCTCCACTCTTTGGCTTCTTCCAAAGTCGATCCACTCAACCTCCTCTTCTTTAGCGATTTTTGCAACCTTATCGTACAAGGTCATGTCATAAGATGTCACGGTGTCTCCAACCTTAACTTGTGAAGATCTAGCCAGCTTCACATGTCTTATTATTGTTCGAAGTGTTTCCGGATGAACTGTTTCTCCGGTCTCGTAGGGTCTACCGTCGACGAGGTTGGCTTTGATAAGAACTTTGTCGCCACTCTTTACGAACCTTTCCATTCCACCGACAAGTTCAATGGCTTTTTTTATGCGATCTACAATATCTTTTCCTCTGACAATCGAGATCACATACTTTTTTGCTTCTGTATTTTTGGGAAGCACAACTTGATTGGACATGTTCGGTCAGTTAATGGTTGCATTAATTTTTTATATCCTAACTTTGCATCTTCTAGTTTTTAGTCAAAAAAGTCTTTATCTTCGTCACGAAGATATTTTCTTGCAGCTTTTTCGTTAAAATCGACGCCCATACCCGGCGAATCCCACACTTCTATAAATCCATCTTTAACTATTGGGTTCGGTAGTCCATTAACTATGTCGTACCACCATTCTGGATTTCCAACAGGGTACTCGAAAGCAATATAATTCTTAGGTAATGTTGCACACATGTGAACTAGAGCAGCAAGCCCAAACAAACCATTGAAGACGCCATGAGGAGCTACAAGGATTCCGTGGAGGTCAGCGTACTCCGCTATCCACTTAAGTTCTGCTATTCCTCCAACGTCACATGGATCTGGTCCGATTACATGGACAGCATGTTTCTCGATGATATCTTTAAAATTTTGTCTAAGGTATATTTGCTCACCTGTGTGGATGCTTACACTTGTAGAACGGGTGACCTCGCGATAAACATCAGCCAAGACATAGGGCGTGTAATCGCCTGTTATCAAGTCTTCAAGCCACATAATATTGAATGGCTCCATAGATTTAGCAAATTTGATTGCTGAGGGCACAACCCATCCCGGTCCACAGTCCAAAGCGAGACCAACTTCTTCTCCTAGAACATCTTTCATCGCCTTTACGCATGCGACAAGATACTTAAGTCCGCTTTCTGTTAAGGGTCCTCGGCTTAGGAATGGCGACCCATCTTCCACTTCGCCATAAAAGAAGTTTGGAAAAGTTCTGTGCATTCCACCGTGGAAGCTTATAGGTTGCTTTATAATGGTGAAGCCTTCTTTTGCTTTTTTCATTTTTTGCATAACCTCTGCGTAGTCTTCGGGAGAATTTCCTTTCATGGGGAACCTTACTCCACCGTTGTACACACGGACTATATCTCTGATTTTTCCTCCAAGTAGCTTGTAGACTGGGAGTCCAGCAGCTTTTCCAGCTATGTCCCAAAGTGCCATTTCGATTGCGCTTACTGCGCTTCCCCATGGTTTAAAACCTCCTAAGTTTCTTATTCTTAAGATTACTCTTTCGACATTCGTGGGGTCTTGTCCAACGATGAATTGTTTGTAATACATCACATGTGGTTTTATGTAGATTTTTGTAGATTCGATTTCTCCAATTCCGTATATTCCTTCATCTGTTGTTATGCGAACAACTGGGTTTTGTCCAATAATTGCGCATTTTACATCAGTGATTTTCATTTACACTCAAACTCCGACCATTTAGATTGGAGAACCAGAGACTTATTTTTTGCCTAGGTAAATATGTAAACAATCATTTTTAAAATTAATTAAAAACATGACATTTTTGTTGTTTTTCGTTTACTCTATATTACTCTATATATTTATAGTATCTGTACCCGAAGTCAGTTTCACTTGTGCCAATTGAGTAAAGAACAAATTCTTTTTTAGGTGAATTGACGCTTTCGTTCAGTTTACGTCTGTTTTCATGGAGGTCTTCGTAAACATCTACAGATATTTTCTGTCTTTTGTTGAGATTGTGGATGAGCTTAAGGTTCCTGATCACTTCTTTGTATTCTGGTTGAATTATGAAACTACATACAATTGCACTACTTCCACTACCATATGACCCTATACCAATTCTTTTTTCAGCTAACCCATCTTTTCGGGCTTCGAAATGGCTTGCTACACCTAGCCAGACAGATGCAGTGTAAGAGTTACCAATCACGCTAATTGCCTTCAATGAATCTGCCACCTTTGTCTCATACTCCATTATAAACTCTTCAGTATTTGTGAATTTTTTTCTGTAATCCTTATAGATCTCTGACATATAGAATTCTATATCAGACAAATTTCCTCTGCTTGGCTCTGGACCAATTTTTTGCGTAATTTGTTTCCATTTTGGTAGGTTTCTCCAATCATGCATTAAAAAAGAAGCGAAGGCATACTGAACCATTTTTGGAAAAGGTGAATGAAAAGATGCCAAGTCAATTTTATCCATTAAGCTTTCGTTAGTAGAGTTCAGCATTCCAGTTTTAACCATGTTTTTTCTGTAGGAGTCTGTAGCGATTTTCATATCTCTTAAATAAGCTCCAATGGAATATTGACCATTAACCACCGCTGTCGATCGTTCAATTGGTCTAAAAAAGTCTCGATCGTCAACAGTTCCAAATGCTGTGAACTGAGGTTCATAGGCCAAGAGGCGTGGATTCTCGCTCAGAAGTAAAGCAATTGCAGCTGCACCTTGAGTTGGTTCTCCAGAAGAGTGTAGTTCGTACTTTGCAATATCAGTTGCCACCACAATTGAGTAAGGCGCCTTGTTCCAACCTGAGGCAATATAAGCTAGACGGTCAATTAAGGCGTACGTTGCGCCAACACATGCAAACTTTGTTTCTGGTGCTCCGACATGGTTGAAACTGCCTTCACCATATCGCATCTCTAGCATGCCTTGCACATAACAAGAGATGGGTTTTGAAGCATCTGGACTTGTTTCGGTAGCAACATGTATAAAATCTATGTCCCTCGGTTTTAAGTTATTTTTTTCCATTAACATGAGGGTTGCCATGGCAGCCATAGTGGCGGCATCCTCATGAGCGTCAGGAATAGAGAGTTTTTCTATTCCAAGTCCTTTTGTCAGTTTTTCAGGCGATATGCCCCTAGCTTTTGCAATGTCTTCAGCATCTAAGTATATCTTTGGAGTATACGTAGCTATATCGTCAATACCAACGGATTTCGACAAACTGCCACCTCTATTTAAAGGTTGATTAAAAAATAATTACAATCACATATAGAATATATTATTTTCTAGTAATTCAGTTTATTTTTTCAACTTTAAAGATTCTAACCCATTTTCAGATACAATAATTAGGTATTACATGACTTTACCGTACTCCATAATTTTCCTTTTTGTATCTAGCCGTTCAATCGCTGCTGCTGCATAGGTGAAAGTTCTAATGCATGCTAGAATTTGAGGTTCCACCATACCTGAGGGTTAAACCAAATGCAAGGTGAACTGATCCAATAACCTTCTCGTCTGGAAGAGTTTAGCCTATTGCTTTATTGATCACTGGATCAAATCCAATGTCAAGATCAACAATATGTTTGGTTCTAACCTCTTTTTGTTGTGATTAACCTTTAAGCAACGATTTAAAAGAACCAATCACTTGGTCTCTATTAACCTTAGCAGTACACATTTATTAAGAAGCAACTTTCCATCTTCAAAATATTAACATAACATCTCTTATAATCTTATGTGTGAAATGGTCAATCGTGACTGGACAAAAAAAGGTTCCTTCACCAAAGATTTCATGTAGAGCAACGAAGAGTTCTCCAGCTGACAGATTGTTTCTTAAATCGCCTATCTTGATGTCATAATCGTTAACCACCTCCCTCACCCTCATTTATCCGTCATCCCTTTATTCTACATGTGAAGTTTGTGCTTTAATAATCCTTATATGCAGTATATCTGAACCTCTTAAGAGTTCAGCCAATCTCGAAGTATTCTGTTTAAGTGTTGATGCAGAAACGGCAATGCCATCTACAATTAACCGTTCAAAATTTTCATATTTCACACCATAGAATCTTGCAGCTTCAGGTGTAGACCAACCCGCATAAGTCTATTTTTTGCCTTTTTCTCCATCTTCACCATAAAAAACTTTTCTTATCGGCATGTTTGTTTCGGTTCGGCCACAATTTTTTTATGTGGAAACTACGTTTGAATTGTCAGATCTTTAAATGATTCAACTGTTATGTACACATCGACTTCCTTAATTGCTGCCAACTGATGTCTTGAAGTTTCCCTTAACGTTACTTCAGAAATCTCTTCGTAGACTCGGGCAGTATATTCATCTGTAGTTGCTATGATAAGAGGGTGGGCGCCTTTATGATAGCAAAGTATGCAAATCTCTTCCAGCAAATTTTATGCGTGAGCGCCTTCTTTTATGATAACCGTTTCGCTTCTTCCGAGGTTCATGCCATTTACGATCGCCTTAGCACATCTAAAGATTTTTTCTTCGTTGATCAACTTGTTTTATCATCGATCCTAATTTAAAATGATTCGAATCAAATAACTTTATTATCGCTGCTTAGTGTTACTAATATACTGAAAATCTGAAATTAAGTAGCAATTTTTCAG
>CAZIFH010000112.1:0-3704 GCA_964539065.1 uncultured Candidatus Bathyarchaeia archaeon
TAAATGTATTCTTCTGTGCCTCGTTTTCAATTTAATGCTGAACTATACAGCCCAAATATGTTTTTCTAAACATTTGATCTGAAAATTTACAAATCCATCCTTCTCAATCAAAAACGACAAGATAACTGCTGTTTCTACTTAGACTAAACTAAAATGAGAAATGTTTATATAACCTATTTTGTTTTTTGATTTTCCAGTCTTTTTAGGAGTTGAAGGTTTGAGAAGAATCGGACAAGTCATTCAGATAAGTCCGAGCGGCAAAGCGGTTATAAAGGCTGAAATGAAACCTAGAATTGGCTCAGTAGTGACAGATGAAAGAAATAGGCAAGTTGGCAAAGTTTTTGATATTATTGGACCAACTATTTCACCTTATGTGGAGGTTGATTTGAACATAAATAATCCACACGCACTTATTGGCAGATATCTTTACTTTTCTTATTCGCGTAGACAGAAAAAATGGAGCGAAAATGATGAGTGAAAAAAATAGAGTGATTACTCCAGGATTTATGGATATTCAAAAATGCCCTGAATGCGGGGGAACAAGACTTATGAGAGATTATGAGTCAGCTGAACTTGTGTGCATGGATTGTGGATTCGTACTTGACATGAAAATGGCAGATCAAGGACCTGAATGGCGGGCCTTTGACAATGAGCAAAGAGATAAAAGAGCTCGAAGCGGTGCCCCAGTGACTTTCACAATTCATGATAAAGGACTTTCAACGATGATTGACTGGCATGACAGAGATATTTATGGAAAAAAGTTTTCAGCAGGACAAAAGGCTCAAATTTATCGTTTAAGAAAGTGGCAGAGGCGTATCAGAGTTTCTGACGCTATGGAACGGAACCTTGCATTCGCTCTTTCAGAGATTACAAAGATCGCTAATAATCTTTCCTTGCCCAAAAGCATTTTTGAAACAGCGTCTATCATTTACAGGAAAGCAGTTAAGGAGAGGCTTATTCGTGGACGATCTATCCAGGGAATTAGTGCTGCCTCTGTCTACATAGCATGTAGACAATGTGGTCTTGCGAGGACGCTTGATGAAATTTCCAAAGCTTCGAACGTTAGTAGGAGAGAGGTTGGTAGAAGTTACCGTTTTCTAGTTAAGGAGCTAGATTACCTCATTCCTCCTGTACGAGCAAATCAATACGTCTCCAAGTTTTCTAACCAGCTTACGATGCAAGGTAAAGTTGAAGAGATAGCTAACAAAATACTTGTGACCGCTAGCACCCTTAAGCTTACATCGGGCAGAGGGCCTACAGGTATAGCTGCCGCAGCAAGCTATATTGCTTCAGTTCTGGTTGGAGAAAGAAGAACTCAACGCGAAATAGCTGAAATTGCTAAAGTCACAGAGGTAACAATCAGAAATAGATACAAAGAGCTGGTAGATTGTCTACTCTTTGTTATGGATCTATAACTATTTTCATGTACTAATTCTCAGTGTTTGTAGCTCTCAGTGCTAAACATTAAAACTTTCGTATGCAGTTATAGGATAGCTTTGTGCTATGTCCGGTTGATGAATCGTTTGTTATGGATATATGTTTTCTTGAACTTCTAGTATAGGGGTTTGTTGCTATATTTCACGCACAAGTCAAGGTGGCGTTGGCTTGCTCACCGGCACTTAACTAACGAGTTTTCGTGTTTATTCTTTCGTGGCAACGCTAATTTTGGGCTCACTTCTGCAAACACTGGGTAGTTTGAAGTTATGTTGCCAACCACAATGCTTTCTACTTTCTAAATTCTTTAAAGCGTAGATAGATTTAAGGTCGACAAGTCCAGATTTGGCTAATTGTCTCGGTTTGTCTTCGTTGCAGAATATGAAAGCTATTAAGTTGTCAAGTAATGTAAAAACCTTGTCTGGTAGTGTTCAGGGGGTCATTGGTTATAAATGTGGGATATATGCCGAAGTGTCTTATTCTTGTGGGGATGTTAACCATATTTTGGCGTTTTTCACGTAGATATGGACTTCCTCTAGAAAGAGAGAAACAGCTCTAATTGCTCCAAACTGTCTGAGTTGAGATAGCTTTCGAAGCACAACAGACTAATAGTCTTCAGTGTCTTCCCAGTCTATTTCTGCATCCATAAGCTCTCTACAATCCGGGCATAATCCATCTCTCAACTCGTCCGCAGTAAATAGTTTTCCACATTCTATGCATGGAACCATATCTTTAGAATCTTCCATATCATGTTCCTCCATTATTAACAACCTCATCGATAAGTTACCAGCTAAATACATAAAGATAGGTTTTGCCATATATCAACATAAGCCTACATAAATACAAGAACAATGCGCATCTCTCATCCGAAAAAAGCGACATATAAGTTTAACCTCTGCCAAATAGCAACATGACTCTAATAGCTCTAAATATCGTAACAAAATTATGGAACGCGTACCCTTGAAATATTTTAAACATTAGACGAACACCGTCGCCGCTCTTTTAGCTCTATAGTACAGCTTCTTGAGGGATTGATATGCACTCCACAATAGATTCGAGAATGCTATGTTCTTCAGCACGTTGCTTTGGTTGAGATTGAAGAGGAATCCTCGTGGGCAACATTATGTAAAGCCCATAGTAAGTGAGGAACATAAACCGTTCTTTGACTTGCAGCGTGAAAGACTCTCCAGCACCTATCTTCCTCTTCCTATTCTTTCTAAGTCTTTCAACCTTATACTTTGGGTACTAAGCTTCCAGTCTCAAATGTAAGAAGTCGGATATTTCAAGGCCTGTGAAAGACCTGAAAATCAACGATTTCCAAGATATCTTCATGTAATTAAGCAAGAAAGCACACGAGGAGAAAACCAACTTGCACAAGAAAAGCCTAATTAGCATACACGAATATCCAAGAAAACATCTAACTAATGTAACGTTACGAACTTTTTCTCTTACATCAAAACTCTCCAAAAACTAGTTAAACACACAATTATGCTTAAAATCTGATGTATGATACAAATACAATATTTTATTGAAATAGAATATGATATATTCTACAGGGTTAAAAATACCCTTTTTAATGTTTGGTTAGTTAATAAAACCTAATATTGGAATCATAGATTATATATTGTGAGACAGAAGAACCTTGACGCCAAAGAAAAATAACCAAAAAAGGTCACTTCAAATATTTGGATATAAACAAGCGATAATCCTAAGATCCGATTTGTTGATGAGTTGCGGAAAAGCTGTCGCGCAAGCATGCCATGGAGCTGTTTCAGTGTCTGAAGAAGTTAGAAAACAACATCCATCATGGTTTTATGCTTGGATAGAAGAGGGGCAACGAAAAATAGTTTTAAGGGCAAACTCCAAAGAAGAACTGATTGATCTGGAAAAGAAGGCGAAGAAACTCGGTATATCCACATATCTCGTGTTGGACATGGGATTAACTGAACTTGCACCTGGAACCGTGACTGCACTTGGCATTGGACCTGCACCTTCTAGTTTGATTGACAAGGTCATAGGTAACCTTCCTCTTTATTGAAAATATCCAGTTGGTATATAATGGTCACTTATACCAAGTCTAGAAAAAGAGTTCGAAATACAAATCTATGCCTCAAGTCTTGGAATTGATGGTAAAATTATTTTCCTCAAGACTTCATCGTTGAGGAGATTCTAACTGATGGGTCAAAGCCTCTGTCAATGTAGAAAATATAAAGAAATTAACTTCTGGTTATCGACATTATGTTATTTGAATTCTTGTTAAAAAGCCTGGA
>CAZIFH010000113.1:0-3394 GCA_964539065.1 uncultured Candidatus Bathyarchaeia archaeon
GATATGATGCGATGCTATATTCCAGTTAACTTGATTGTTCGATATATCTCAGTTCCCAAAAATATCATCGTAAGTTACTTTATCAGTGTATAGTACGCAATTTTGAAAATTATCGTTTGTTCTTCTTGCTGCATTAGGAAAATTCATAGCCTTTATGAAAACATATGTTCGTTAGACCAATGCATTTATTGATCGCTGATAAAGCCGATAGCTAGATTCTTTAGCTTTTGTTTATTTTTGTTTATATATCTTAAGATGTTCATTGAATATGCTTAACTTTAAATGTTAACAACTAAAATTTCTACCAGTCTCTGACTTCATCTATTCTTCGAAGAGCTTCTTCAATCAAAGGTTTAGGCTGAAACAATGTGACTCTTACGTGACCCTTGCCGCTTTCTCCAAAATATGAACCCGGCATGGTTGCCACATGTGCTTTTTCCAGCAGTATCTTCAAAGCAAAGTGCTCATCGTTGTCTTTGAATGCATCTGGAATCTTTGGGAATAGGTATGGAGTTGCCTTCGGCGGCTTGCATCTGAACCCTAGCCTGTTAAGGCCATTTACGAAGACATCTCTTCTTTGTTTCACTTCTTCCATATAATTTCGAATTTCCTTTTTAACGTCTGGGTTTGTTAAAGCCTCCACACCAGCTTTCTGTTCGTACCATGCGACGCCTTGGCTGTACTGGCTTGAAAGTTTAAGCCACCTTTCTATGTTGCTTTTGCTGCTAACTATCCATCCAAGTCCAATTCCTACAAAATTGCAGTGTTTTGAAAAAGAAACCACCTCAAAGCCATAATCCATCATTTCTGGAACTTCAGTTATAGACAAGGGGTTAGTGCCTTCCTCAAAAATGTAGTCCTTGTAGGCCTTGTCGAATATGCCGCCCACATCGCATTTTTTCATTTCCTGAAAAAGATCTTCATAGTATTCTTGATTTGCCACAGCGCCTGTCGGGTTGTTTGGATCACAGAAATAGAAGAACACATCTTCTTTTTCAAATTTCAAGTCTGGAAGCCACTCCTCTTCCTCAGACGATGGAACAGTCTTTAACATGTGACCTGAAAGGAGCGCTCCAGCCATATAGGCTGGATAAACTGGAACTGGCACCACGCCGCGTCCTTTGCCAAAAAGTCTTGCGAGGTTGTGAAGGGCTTCCTTACTCCAGCTTGTAACCGCTATGTTTTCTGGCTTAAGGTCTACGCTGTGTCTCTCACAGTAATGTTGGATTATTGCATCTATAAGTTCAGAGATCCCTCTTTCTGAATGAATGTCGCAGGGATAGCCAAAGGTTGAGTTCCTTTCGAGAACAAACTTTGACATAAGATTCTTAACGGTTTCAGGCGCTTCTCTGTCAGGTATCCCAATTCTGACGTTAACTACATTTATTCCGTCTCTTTCTTGGACTTCTCTTGAAAGCTGGCTGACTCGTGCAAAAGGGTAGTTGGGAACCTTATCCAGCAAGTTTGAATACCTTGGCATAATAACTCCATTCACAGCAACAAATTTAAGCTTTCTAGAAAGGCTGGTTGTATCTATATTTATAGCTTGCCAATTCAACAGATACAAGTTTGCCTAATTTTTACGCGGTCACTTCTAGGTATCTCTGCGTATCTAATGCAGCCTTACATCCGGCTCCTGCTGCAGTTATAGCTTGTTTGTAACGGTAGTCTTGAACGTCGCCTGCTACGAAGACGCCTTCGACGCTTGTTTTAGTTTCATTTTTTGCCACAACATATCCTTTTTCGTCGAGTTCCACTTGACCATTGAAAATTTGGGTGTTCGGTTCATGCCCAATTGCTACGAAAACAGCATCGCATTTTAGCACAGTCTCTTCGCCAGTGTCGACTCTTTTAAGCTTAACACCTTCAACTTTATTTTCGCCAAGGATTTCCTGAACTGTGCTGTTCCAGATAAATGTTATCTTTGGCTCTTTAAAGGCTCGTTCCTGAAGAATCTTTGAAGCTCGCAGCTGATTTCTACGGTGTACAACCTTGACTTGCCTTGCAAATCTAGAAAGCTCTAAAGCATCCTGGATAGCAGTGTCTCCTCCGCCCACAACCACTGCGACTTTGTCTTTAAAGAAAGCTGCGTCGCAGGTTGCACATGCTGAAACGCCTCTACCTATTAAACGTTGTTCGCTTTCAAGCCTTAACCATTTAGGCGAAGCTCCTGTGGCTATGATGACGGATCGTCCTTCGTAAACGTTGTTTCCAGCTTTCACCTTAAAGGGTCTTTTATGAAAGTCAACTTCTGCTACGTCTTCAAACAGAATTTCTGCACCAAACCTTTCAGCCTGCTTGCGCATGTTCTCCATAAGTACAGGTCCAAGTATTCCGTCATTGAACCCGGGGAAGTTTTCAACTTCGGCTGTTAGCATGAGTTGTCCACCCCAAGAGGCTCCTGCTATGACTAAGGTTTTCAATCTGGCTCTGCTCGAGTAGATGGCTGCTGTTAAGCCTGCGGGTCCAGAACCAATTATTATGACGTCAAACATTGTTGGCTACCCTCAAGTTTTCCTAGAAAATATGTATTGATCTGTTAATTAGTTTTAGGTTTTGTTTACTTGCTTTAGAGGCTTTCTATTTGTATGATCTTTTCCAGTGTCGTGGGCTTTTCGCAAGGCTTCTACCATGTTTTCAGTGGTACTTTCAAACTCAATATAGGTTCTAAGATTTGTAAGGTGCTGAAGTGCAACTGTGCTCCTTTAAATCTGTAGATTGGCGTTTTTTATCGACGACGATTTTAATATGAAGAAACTCGCTGAGGAACTTTTCCATGAACGGAGGCTTCGTAAGTTCAATTATGAAAAACTTTTTTGACGAAGACTGTCTTCAAAAGACTGTCTTCAAACATCCACGAAACTTTGACTCCGTTCTCGTTGAGAAGACTGATGAATTCATCAGTCTTCTGTTGCTGTGACCGATTGCTAAAGGCATATATTTTGTCCTAAAACTTGTCTGTGGACACTATTTCTGCCAAAGGTTTCCGTGGACCAGGTTCAGCAAAGGCTTTTTCTCCATCTTTCGGGTATCCAAGCGGCGTTAATGCGGCGACGTTCCAGCCTTCTGGGATTCCAAGTATTTCTTTGACTTCGGTGTTGTTGAACATGCCTATCCAGCAGGTACCTAACCCCTCGTTTCGGGCTGCAAGAATCAAGTGCGTCATCGCTATGCTTAGGTCTACAAGCATGCTGAATTCTCCCATGTAGCCACCACGGTTATAATCAAAAACATGCCCACAAGCTACTATGATGATTGGAGCTTCAGCAATCCATTTTTGGCCTCCGCAAGCTGCAACAAGCCTCTGTTTAACATTTTTGTCTTTGACAATTATGAACCGCCAAGGCTGGCGGTTGCTTCCACTAGGCGCTATTCTGACGGCTTCTAGTATCCT
>CAZIFH010000114.1:0-3470 GCA_964539065.1 uncultured Candidatus Bathyarchaeia archaeon
TCAATATTGTTTTATGGTTAATTTATTTAATCTCGTTTTAGAGTGCCATTTAGCTCTCATAAATCGTTTTTCATTATTCTCAATTGTGATGGTTACACCATACTACAATGCTGTTATATCCTATTGAGACTTATTTAAGTATTTTAGATCTAGAGATTAAACATGTGTTCTTTACCATAGGTTGATAGACTGGTTTTTAGATTCATGTTAAGGTTGCAGTAATCGAACGTCCATAAAGTTTAAGTTGTTAAGATAGGAATGGTTTTTGCATTTGAAGGTAGATGTTGTGACTTGAGGCTTTCCATGACTTTTAAATGTTTCGATAAGCAGGCATATTGTTCCTTGACCTCTAGTGAAGATAAAAATCCAGAAAGAAAGTTGAGTTTAGCACTAAGATTGAAAGGATTCTGGCCTCAACAAATATTTATCCAGAGAAGTAAATATAAGAGTATGATGTTAAGGCTACAAACTTTGGCAATAAAGCCTATTAAGTTTGGATGTTAATTTCTAGAGTTTTAAGGAGGATAAAAGGTTGACATCAAAAATAATAGAGATATTTCCAAAATTCAAAGAGCCAAAGTCACTTGCAGTGTTCGATCTACGTGGTTGCTCATGGGATGAACAGATGACCATAACTTGCATACAAGGGTTAGTTAATCGTGTTGAGCCAAGAATATATTTGATATTTGACGATCATGTTGACCGTCTCTGGCTACACATATACAATGAGAGATATGGCATAACAAACAAAGAGGTGAAGACCATTTTAGAAATGATTTCCTACTTTGCAGATGAGATACAGGGATTTGTCATTTACGACGATAGAATGCTTCACTCTGCGAATGTAGCGATGGTCTATGGTAGTATTGCAAATGCTATTCCAGCTTCGCCAAGCGTTGCTGATAAACTCTCAGAAATAGGTCTAAAAAAAGTTGCGGACTTTAGGGGCAAATGGAAGAACAGACTTGAGGCCTACGAATGGGAACTTGAAAATTTGGCACCAAAGTGTAGCCATAGAATAGTTGGAAGCATGTGTGTGGATCCTCCATGCGTTGTTAGTGGACCTGCTAATAGACATCATGTACGGGACTATCTAATAGCTAGTAAGGCACTTTGCTTCGACCTTTCAACTAAAATTCGAGATAGAAGAGAGAACGAGCTTTTCGACAGAATACTAGGACGGTTCTCCAGTCTTAGTGTAGTGTTAGGTTGGCACTGTTGTAGAGATTTAGAAATAGAAGCTGTTGCACGTGCAGCTAAAAACGGGTTTTTTGTATTATGCAACCTTAGCTCACCTAACCTCACCGTTCATTCAGGTATCAGGACGACTTGGAAATTCAGGCAAGTACATATTGAAAGAAACGCTGTTACTGTTGAAGATAAAGTCTATGTCACTTTGGTTCAATCAGATGGTGATGCAATATGGGCGATGAACAATTTTCAAAACTTGAACTGGTTGGATGAACAAAGGGGTAAATTTCCATATACTTGGGAGATTCAGCCTCTCCTCATAGATTTGGCTCCAGGTATATTGGAGCACTACTATCGAACTGCAACCTCTAATGATTATTTTATTGCTGGACCATCTGGTGCAGGATACACGATGCTTTCATTCAACAAGCGCTTAGATGAATTTCTCGAACATTCTAAAGTGTATTTTGAATTATGTGATTTAAAGTCTGCGCTTATAATGAACCGTGACAAGAGAATTGGTTATCAAGAAATTGAAGATGCAAAAATTCCCGTTGCTCTCGCCAACAAACTTGAGATGTGCTTTGGTTTCCTACATGGATACGTTGGTTCAGGATTTGAACCTGCCATTTTTGTAAATAATGTACCATACATTCATACATCCTTGTATGTTTCTAACTCTTCAAATATTGCTGAGGAGATTCAAAGATTCGGCAAGGGATGCAGAACCAGACCTTTATTTGTGTCTGTTCACGTTCGTGAAAACACTAGAATGTCAGTTTTACGCGATGCAATTGATAAGCTTGATCCACATGTATATAAAGTGGTAAAACTGGATGAGTTTATGATGCTTCTTCAGAAAGTTAAAGAAGAAGGTCGATTTAAGGATGTTTCTTCTGAAAAAGGGTTTCTTAAAGAAATTTTGAAAGAACAGGCACGGATTCTTTGGGAAAACTACTACAAACAAATTGAACATCTTAAATTATTAGTGAACCTAGACCCGTATCAGATGCTAGAAAAGTTCAACCAAGGTATGTATGATTTTATGCAAGAGCAGCTACCAGACCTTTTAGGATATGAGACGATTGAAACTGCTCTCTATATTGTTAAATCTGCCCTTAATATGAGGGGGGTCTATGTTAACAATCTAAGAAAAAGTGTTGAAGACTTTCTCAGGGAATTTGCTGATCTACCTGACGCTTATATAGTTAAAGAAGTCTATAAACTTTGGCAAAACTGGGAACAAGTCAAAAACGATCTGAAAGATATGAAGCTACTAGCAATCAGGGTGATAGAACTTTCAGAATCTCTTAAAAAGCAATTATTTTCTCAAAAATAAAAAATGGATAAATTCAATAAATAGAAAATTAAAACGCATTAAACTATATTTAGTTTAGCCTTAAACGTAAACAACGTCTTTTACACCGTGCTTCTCGAGAATTTGGAGAGGGCAACTAAATGTCTTCGTTGAAGAGAATAGTTGATATTTACATGCAGAAAGTTTCTGGCTTAAAAGAACTTTGTGAAAGGTGTCTTAGAACAGAAAGATGGGATGGAAGCGTAGTTTCAATGATTGTTGATGCAGCTTTTACTTCGATAGGTTTAAACTATTTTACTATTGTTGTTCCTAAGGTTGAGGAATTTAGAAAAATTTTTTTGGAAAGTGGAAGAATAAAAGGTCTTAGGGACCTATCTGAAGCTGAGATGGAAGAATTAATGAAGGTATGGAAAAACAAGAGGTCTTGGATCATCGCTAAGGAAATATCATCTTACCTATCAGTAACAAACAAAGATGATAAAGAGGCTTTAAGAACTTGGGCAATGAACGCAAGCTTAGAAAATTGGAAAGAAGATCCTGTCGGAAGAATTAAAGGCGTAGGTCTAATCACATTTCAATATCTTAGAATGATGGGCGGCGTAGACACAGTGATGCCAGATAAAATCGTTAAAAGAGTAATAAACGAAATTTTGGAGAATTGTGGGTTAGAACCAGTTAATGATGATATAGAATTCATAAAGAAAAGTGAACAGATCGCTTTTGAATGCGGTTATAAACCTATAGAGCTTTGCTGGATGACATGGCTTGTTCAGCCTGAAGGAAAAAAGATGAGAATGGAAAAATATTCTAATCTGCTTTCTAAGATTTAGCGTCACTAAATATCTTTTCCATATTTAGCATTGGCGTCTAGCAAAAATACTATTATATAATTGATTCAGCATCTAACTAATAATAATTGGCAAAAAAGATAATTATAAAAACCTCTTTTAGAGGAGAATAC
>CAZIFH010000115.1:0-4980 GCA_964539065.1 uncultured Candidatus Bathyarchaeia archaeon
CTTAATCCCCCTTGTGAAGAAGCCTTAACTGGTAGTATAGAGTGGGCAGTCCAAAAACTATATGATGTTCGCTCTGAACCACTGGCTCAAAAGCTAATTAACTATCTGTGTAAAATTAGAGAAGATTCTTTATCAGAGAAGTAACTTCATTCTAGAGTTCTCTCAAGAAACAATGCTCAAAATATTGTCTCAATGAATGTTCCAATCTCCTTGTGCCTTTTCTGGAACGATGGAGCGATTATTCCTCGCCAGCCTGTAGAATCCTTCTTACCTTTTAATCATTATTCGATGTTCAATACACTATTGTTGTACAGCAAGGTCAACCCAAAACGTTTTTAAGACATGAATTTAGAATCTAATGTTCATTTTGATTAGATTTGCCTTAATGAACCAAATGCAGAATCTTTGTCAAACAATTTCTATTGCTTTCTTCAGTTTTGCTGATTCATAGCACGCAGAGATTATTTTTTGATTCCATAGACCGACTTCTCCACTAATCTCTGGTTTTGTATCATCTAGTATACATTGAGAGATATGATCCACTTCAGTAGCATACATTCTTATGATATCATACTTTATTTCTTGAGGCTTGAATCCTTCTACTGTCCTTTCCTGTTTACTTTCATACTCTTTTTGGAGATGGCAATGCAGGAATCCTTTACCAGTTGGCTCTTGACCGATGCTCCCTTCTACAAAAATACTTCCTTGAGTGCCATAGATCTCCAATACATTTTTAGAGGCTTTATCTGGCACATTGAAGCAATTGTCAACTACACCTATAGCGCCAGTATCAAAGCGTAGAAGCACCACTGATGTATCTTCAACTGAATACCCTTGAATCAAATTGTCTTGAAAAGAAAATACTTCCTTCACTTTTGTTGACAACAACATTTCTAGAATATCGATGCAGTGGGATCCCATATCTATCAAACTGCCTCCACCACTAAGCTTTGGGTTCTGCCTCCATGAGCCCTCGATCTTTGGATACCAGCAGGTAAGCTGAGCCCGCCCAAGAACAATTTTGCCTATTACTCCACTGTTTATGATTTCTTTTATTTTTTGATGCAATCCATGAAATCTCATCATGAAGCCAACGCCGAGCTTCACATTATTACGTTTGCATTCCTCAATCATATCAACGCATTCTTTGACGTTTATTCCTAGAGGCTTCTCGCATAGTACGTGTTTTTTTGCCCTCGCAGCCATAATTGTTTGCTCGCGGTGAAGGTAGTTAGGAGTAGCTATATAAACCGCGTCTATCTCACGGTTTGATAATAGGTCTTCAATGTTATCATACCAGTAGTTCACCTCGAATCTTTTGGCACATTCTTTAGCTGCTTCTTTGTTTCTTTGTTCCACCGCTACTATTTCGGATCTTTTGCCGTAGTTGATGACTTCTGGGATGACCCTTCTTTTAGCTATGCCACCCGCTCCAATTACTCCCCATCGAACTTTATCCATTTTTAGGTCCGCCCCATTAAGAGCCTACTTTGCGTAGTAGTCGAGAACCTTTTTGATCCCCTCAGCTATTAAGTGTATATGCTCTTCTTCCAGTGTTGGGTAACAGTGAACAATGAATGTTCTTTTTTCAAGCCAGACCGCGTTTGGGCAATAAACTTTTTCATACCTTACAGACTCTGGATTTGTATACTCTTTTGATCTAAACGGAAACTTAACTTTTCCGAATCCGTTATGTTCCAAAAATGCTCTTTCAGTATAACTTTGAGGCCAGAAAGATCTCCATGCCGGTACTCCTTCTGCAACTAAAGCCTCTATCAGCTTGTTTTTGTCGATTTTCATATTATCGATATCAACAACTATTGGAAAAACGTAGAATCCATTAACTTTCTCGCTGTTGTGAACGGGAAGGTATAATACTTGCGGGACCTCCTTGAGTTCTTTTATTAAGATTTCACCATTTCTTCTTCTACGTGGTAAATTCCAGTTGTCCAGTCTCTTCATTTCAGCTAAACCTATCGCTGCCTGCATTTCGGTCATTCTATAATTGTACCCAACTCGAACATGAATGTAATGAAGCGTACCCTCAAGCTCAAGAAGACTTAATCTTTTTTTGGCGTCGAAGCCATGATCTCTGAAAGACATGCATTGCCAGTAAAGTTCTTCATCATTTGTAATAACTGCTCCTCCTTCTCCTCCTGTTGTAAACGTTTTATTCTGACAGAAACTGAAGCATCCAGCATTACCAATAGTTCCAGCCTTATTGCCCTTGTAAATTGCTCCGTGCGCTTCAGCGGCATCCTCTATGACAAACAAACCATGTTTTTTCGCAATCCTCATTATTTCATCCATTTCACAAACGTTTCCATAGAGATGAACTGGTATAATCGCTTTTGTTCGATCGGTAATCTTTTCTTCAATACTTTTAGGGTCAATGCAGTGATCGTTTCTTCTGACATCTGCGAAAACAGGAATAGCGCCCGCCTGAAGGACACAGAATGCAGTCGCTATGAACGTGTAGGATGGAACAATAACCTCGTCTCCTGGACCTATTCCCAAGGCAGCTACGGCTGTATGCAATGCACTAGTTCCACTACTTGTCGACACCCCATATTTTGAGCCGTTCCAGTTTGCCCACTCTTTCTCAAATTTTCTTCCTAACTCACCAGTCCAATAGTTTACTTTACCGGTTTGCAGAGGCTCAATCGCCGCCTTGATTATATCTTCTGTAAACCAAGGCCATTCCGGAAGAGGTTCTTTTATTGTAGGTTCTCCACCTAAAATAGCAGGCTTGCATGTACTCATAACCTTCACCAAATCCCTTTTATTAAAGCAAATAGGATATAAAACTTTGGAATTTTTGAAAAAATAATTGAGCATGAGCCCCCGTTCATTTTTGTCCTTTCTTATACTTTTTTACTTAATTTGAAGCATATTATTTTGTACAGGTATGGGTGAACTTACCATCCAAATTATATCTAATTGAGTGCGATCAAGCAATGTACGTAATATCGAATCATCAACAAGATTGTAGTGATAAGTCAGTAACGTTTTTTCTGCTTTGCATCCAATTTGCGATATACCTTAGTATATGCATTGTTGAGTAAAACAAAATTAAAATAGTCAAGTCCTTCTACAACTTTTTTCTTTTTATATTATCATTGATTAAATTTTATGAATAGATGAATGAATAAACAATTCATCAGTGTTCAAGCACTTAAACCAGAAAACTGTTTATGAAATTCACTACTGCTACTCTTTAACCTTCTCATATAACTTATTCATCATTCTTATTGTTGTATTTACGATTATATCGCCAGCCTCTGGTGCTAAAATGTTTGGACCTATCGTTGTTTCATAGCTTCCAGAAGACTTCAAATCTCCGTCTTCTTCAAATGCTGTACGCGTTGGAACATACCATATTGAGTCGTTAGCCAACTCGCATATGAATGTATATCTGAATGGTGACTCTTTCTTAATTTTTAATCCGTGCTCAACAAAGATTTCACCTGGAAGTCCAATGATAATAGCCATATCTCCTATAGCTATTGCCTGCACCCATGTTTTTATATTCTTTTGAGCATTCAGAAAATAGTCAATCTTTGGATAGAAGAAGTACTTTAATGCACACTGCCGCATATTCATAGCCTTGATCTCTCCGCTTGCAAGCTCAGATGCGTACTTCAACTCCTCCTCAGTCGGAAATCTTCTAGGAACTATAACCTCCTCCATAGACGTTGCTAATCTCGTCTCTTTTTGGAAACACATTTGATTCCAAGCCCATACAGATTTTGCAGCTAAAAGTGAAGCAACGCGCTCAGCATGACCGAAGAACTTGTTCTCTTTCCCATGCGGCTTCGTAGCATCAAACATAATAACATCTCCAGAAGTCCCATTCGCTAACATTGCAACAAACTTTTCACCTCTTATACGTTGTATGATTCTTGAAAATTCGCCAAAGTAGTCGGCAGAAATCATATACATATCCTCGCATTTCTCGGTAGGACTCAAACCAGCATAGTGCATAGCATAATTTGCCATTAGGCCTATTGTAGAGCCATTAGGTTTTCTAACACAAAGGACGTTAATCTCAGGATCAACCGGGCCAGCTGGTCTGACAATATTTGGGTTTAAAATACCTGGATTAGTCCAAATAGTACCATCCTTCATAAAAAAACGTCTATTACCAAGAGGTCTGGCTTCTTCTTCCCTCTCAACACCTAGTTCGGCATCTGTAATCCTGTTAACCGCCAACTGTACAGCGTCCGCAATTCTGCGGACCAAGAATTCTCCATACCAAGTTTCCCCTGTTTCAGGACCGGTATGAGTATGAGTACAGCAGATAAGAACGTTTGATGGGGGGATTCCAGTAGTCTTATGAATAACATTTTTTGCATTATCTAAATACTTGCGTTCAGCACTAATTAAATCGCATACAACTATCGCCACCTTGCTTGTACCGTCATCAAGAACAAGAGCCTTGGAAAAAAGGGGGTCATGAATGTCCTTTGCAATTCTCTTCTCAAAATAGCCAGAAATTTCAACACCCAACGGAGGGGTAATATCCATCATTGCAGCTCCTGCCTTTAACCACGGATTCACTATGCCACCTCCTAAACCAAATTTGCTAAATCTTTTGCTTATCTTGAACGATTCATATTTTTTGATTGAATCAAATGATGAAAAAATATCTGACAAACAGAATAATAAATTTAGTGACAAAATAAAGTTTTATGCTAGGTACCAGCAAGGCTGTGAAAAAGGCATAGCCCATCCATGGATATCAATGCCAATCAATATTGGAGATATGAAAAATTAAGCTGTTTGTTGATACGATAAAAGCAATTTAACAGTATAATCGTGAGTGAATACGCAATTCTTATTATGATTGCTGCATATTTCACATGTTATTCGCGAATTTTTTTCTTCTCTCTAAAAATAATATAATTAGTATAATAGTTTCTTTTTTTGACTAAGACCAATGCTTAATGTAATTAATAACAAAAACAATAACCGCTCATT
>CAZIFH010000116.1:0-3482 GCA_964539065.1 uncultured Candidatus Bathyarchaeia archaeon
TACTATTAGTGTTTTGTCTTTATGGCTAATTTGACATCTTGTATTTTAGAATGGCAGCTATTCCTCCAAAGGATTTCCAAAGCATCTGTCCTTCCTCGGTTTCTGTGGAGATAACCTCAACTTTTGAACCTCTCTGCTCCGCAAGTTCCGCTAATTCATCTATGACGTCCTTTTGCTCAACAACCTGCAACGTGGAGACTTGACATTTCGGGCATGGAGTTCCTATAATAGACTGTTCGAAACTTGAAACCTCGGTTGTCTTCATCGTCTGATAATAAACATTTCCGCATGAGCTACATTCAATCTTGATCCGTGTAGTGCCGATGCCTTCCGAAAGAAGCACCGTCTCAACAAGGTCAGCGTTTAAAGCTCTTCTAACCTCTTTTTCTCCGTATGTCGCAAGTCCAGTGTCATGCCCAACTTCATAAAGAAACTTTTGTACAATCTTTTTTTCTTCAACATATCTTACGTTTTTTATAAGCTCAGGTGCTCTTTCAAGAACCTCGTCGATGCCCTGCTCTCCAGTGTAAGTCGTATCTACTATGCCGATAATCTTCTCTTGAAGTCTGTAATCTAAATATCGTCCCTTCTCAAAATCGTATTTTGTAGGACCAGCTCCACCTAGAATTATACCTTTAAGGTCAGGAATTGAAAGGAAAGACTCGTTCGCATGTACTCCTATACGTTTGAAGAATTCCTGAACCTGCATTTCGCGAAGCCTCTCAAACCTTCTTGCAGACTGCCCTCCAGCACGATGCTTACCAGGTATGCCAGAAGTTATTTCATCAATTATTTCTAAGCGGGAGCCTCTAACTATGGCAAACGTAGCTGCACTTGTGTCAAGTAATAGAATTCCATAAGTCTCGGTTTCCTTCAGCAAATCCATCAAGTATTCAGTATGAAACTTGTTGTCACACCGATAAAGGTAAATCCCAATTGGCTCTGGAGGAATAACGACATAAGGTCCCTCAATCCTTTCACTTCCTAAACCGTTTTGAGGAATCGCTCCACAAAAAATAACAAGCCCAGTTTCTGGAACATTTTTGAAAAGTCTTAAGCGTTGAGTGACCTTCACAATAGCATCCTGCACGTTTTTTCTAGTGGTGTTAGATTTAATATTTGAAGCCGTTCCCCACTCATCCTTGAGCATCTGTGTTACTTCGCTAATTTGGCGGCCAGGAGGCACATATAACGTAACGAGCTCGGTGCCTCTTCCCTCCTTATGAGCCAGCATATCAAGTACCCTTTTTAGCCGAAACTTCTCAAGCGACGTCCTCCTTTGACTCAATGTCCTCGTGCACCCAACTAGATTCAAATGTTATGTACAATAATTTGTCTTTTAGATAACTTGAACTAAACTAATTAAACGTTTAGGCTTAAGTTACATTATTTGGTTTAAAATTCTGTTTGCCTCCAGTTTTTACAATTTCTTTTTTAACAGCTCTCAAAAGACCAGGCTTAGTTAACATTAAAACAGCAAGTGAATGTGAACATCTTCCTAGGCGAAGGAAGCCAAGACAGTTACAGTTTACTGAGCCGTCGATTTTCTGGGCAACCGTGTAGGTTCCATGCTTCCCAACAACATTGTAGGCTCCCTCACCTATATGTTCTACCCTTCTCTTTTGTATGAGGTCATAGGCTTTCTTTATCATTTTGTCTATAGGCAATCCCTCACCATATTTGTAACAACCTCAAAATTTAAAGCATCATTATATAAACATGTAACATTGAAAGAATTAGAAACTTAAAACGGCATTGTTTTGTAGCAACTTCTTAAGGTTGCAATGAGATTTATAAGATAATTCCTTAGGTGCCTAAAAATCTTTTAGTTGTAGCAAGTTTTAGGTTAAGATGAAAGCTTTAACTCGCTATATATTCAGTTTTCTATCCAACGCTAATTGATAATTTTTTATATTTTACTGTAAAAATGTATGCGGAACAAATTTTTCCCATTTCCCAGTTTTTCGTCGACCTGCAAAACGTAGCGATCTCTCATAAAAAAACAATATATTAGAAGCAAAAGCAGAGATAGAAGTAATCTCAATAACAGATTTGTTGTAGTTCATGTTTTCCAATTCTTTCTAGAAATCATAGATGAGATGGATCTATTATCTTTTAGCGCTACGTGACAAATTAAAGCGTACAGAAGCAGGAGTAAAATATTCGAATAACTTTTTCTGAACAAGTTCTTATCTAAAGGTAAGACTTAGCTTTTAAGTACATCTCTTATACTGGTATATTCGAAAAGTAAAATAGTTTTACAAAGTTAGTGCAATAACAATTGAGGATCTTTAAATGTATGCTCCTGTAAAGGTAGTTAATATCTAAAATCTTAGGTTTAGTACACTTCATATAGAAAGGTCAACTCAATAGGGGATGGATATTTTAAACTATTGATATCCTTCTAGCATTATCGACCGTTGTTATTAACAACTATTTCGCCGTCGATTACTCTCAAAAGGGTTTAAATGAACTAAAGGTTTCAGAGTATTTGTTTTTGCTTAAAGATGTCTCTCTTTTCAGGTTCTTCTCAGCTTTGCTAGGTTTTAACTTAAAATAAGATTCACAATTTATATTTTGCTAATAATACTCCTTTATTTGGCAGTAACACCTTTTTAGTTAGTTGTCGTACCTTTGCTTATTTCTTTTGTAGATGTTGCGATAAATAATATTGTTTCAGTACCTGAACATAAGACTACAGAGACTTTTAGCAATCGATCTTGGCATGAGTAAACATGACTTTGTGCCAGAAACAGATCTTACTATTCTGGCAAACCTAGCAAGTAAACAAATTAAATATAGATTAAATCGCCTAGGCAAACTGGGACTAATTCGACGCTGGGTAGATTCATACGTAGGCTACACTTAACTCGTGTAGGATATGACTGTATAGCAATCAAAGCTCTTGTTAAGTCCAATGTGATTACATCTTTCGGAAAGCCTTTAGAAGTAGGAAATGAGTCTGACGTCTATGATTCTTTGACACCTAATAACTAAACACATGCCATAAATTTCATCACTTACATGCAAGCTTTAAACAGACTAGAAAATTAAGAGTATACGTTGCTAATAGAAGGCACATCTCTTGGCTATTATCAGTCATGGCTGTCAACTAAGAAAGAATTCGAAGCCTTAATGACAACTTTTCATGACCGTACACGTGGACTTAATCTGAAGGCTTGCTACTTTCTCGAACTGCAAAGAACATGATGATTGAAGCTACAAAATCCATTAAAGTGTTGAACGATCTCGATAAAAGACCGAGTTCTAGAAACAAAACCTCCTGTAACCTCAATCACAGTTAATTTGGCACCTTTCTTTGATGCAAAATTTGGCATATACACGCAAAAATCTTTTTAGCTTAAAAGTTCATTTCGATAAACATATTGATAATGTTGTGAGATAGTTAACTATATCATTTTGGGCGGTCACAGACATTCTTTCTATGACACGGCTTTTCCACATTTTGTGCAGAACTTGGC
>CAZIFH010000117.1:0-9338 GCA_964539065.1 uncultured Candidatus Bathyarchaeia archaeon
GCTGTGGACGTGGAGACGAAGCAGGCCTTAGCCATGCTGGTCACGACGGACGGCACACACGACTCAAGGGCATTCCCAGAACTGTTAAGGAGGACTGAAAGGCATGTGAAGGTCTCCAAGTCCATTATGGACAGAGCATACGGCAGCTCAGAAGTGTACCAGACGCTAGAGCAGAAGGGGATAGAAGCCGTCATCAAGCCGCGACGGAACAGCCGCATCGACACGCCTTCAGAACCTAGGAGAAGAGCCGTGACTCTCCATAAACGTTTAGGAGACAAACGCTGGACAAAGCTAAAAGACTACGGTAAACGCTGGAGCGTCGAAACAGCCTACTCCACCTTCAAACGAACATTCGGAGAATCATGCATGGCAAAAACCATGAAAAACATAACAAAAGAACTCACAGCGAAAGCATTCATCTACAATATGCTCATAAACCTGTAATCTGGAGAACCAGAAAGACGAACGGGAAAGAGACAAACCAGAAAAACAACAGGAACAAAGATGACAGAACATCAAGAACACTAATTACTCCAAAGTAGAAATTCTTAAGAATAATTTGAGTCAAATAAGAAATGGATGGAAAAAGCTAAGAATCCAGAAACTGCAGAAGAAATTTAAAAAACAAGAGTCGAAGCCACTGAGAAACAAGTACTTGCCATCTGAACTTAATCTCTTGGTTGAAAACCATAAGCTAAATATAAATGGTTTGGGTATGTATCAAGAAAAGCGCAACAAGAGAGTCTGGACATGTCAAAGGTGCTTGAAGCCGTCTCGAAACTGAAGAAGATTCAATTTGTGCGTCCAAAAGTAACATATACCACTTTGCTAAAAAGCACCTTGCTAATCATAATTCTTGCAATAGCATTTTTGGTAAGAGCGCTACCAGCTAGGTGGGGTTACTATCTCAACGAGTTCGATCCGTACGTGCAGTATAGGCAGACAAAATACATTATTGAAAATGGATTGTGGGGATCAAACGGTTGGGTTTCATGGCATGACTATATGAGCTGGTATCCTGGAGGCACATTGATGTCTGTCCATTATTATCCAGGGTTACCTGTATTAGGAGCAGCATTTTACATTATGCTGTCAACATTAGGGATTCCGTTCAACCTTTCTCCTACACTTGATCCTCTATTGTCAGATTCAGTCTATGTTTTCTGTGTTGTTTTTCCGCCTTTCATGGCAACTTTGGCATGTTTGGCGATATATTTTCTTGGAAAAGACATAGGAGGTGAATATGTTGGAATGTTTGCCGCGTTCTTCTTGGCTTTGGACGCCCCTTACATTAGTCGAACAGCGCTTGGATTCTATGATGATGAAAGTGTTGGTGTTCTATCTATAATACTTATCAGCATCTTTTTTTTGAGGTCAATTGAGAAAAATAAGCCGCTGAAAGCGAGTTTATTGTATGCAGTGGCTGGAGGCTTAACGTTAGGTTATCTCTGCGCATCTTGGGGAGCAGCCAAATATCCGATAGGCATGATTGCTTTGTTTGCCCTTTGTCTGTTGTTGATTAAGAGATACTCGACACGTCTGCTATTGTCATATGGAATAATTTTTGCGATCGCTCTTCCACTCGCTGCATTTGTTCCTCGCTTAGGATTCTTATACCTTTTTCAGATGGAAATCTTGCCAATATATGGCGTATTCTTACTTTTATGTGCCGCTGAAATTAGCCGTAGAACGGTAAACGCAAAGAGAAAAATGTTATACCATGTTATCTTTATCTCTCTACTGGCAGTTTTTATCATTTTTCTTTGGTTGCATGGATTGATTGGAAGTATTGGAACAAAGTTTTTGGCAGTTATCAATCCTTTCACTCGTTTTGAGAGCACCATTTTTGAGTCTGTTGCGGAGCATAGACCTTCAGCTTGGGGGACTTTTTATTATAACTGGGGGATAGGAGTCTTTTTTCTTCCAGTCGGCCTTTTCTTTGCCATAATGTCTGCGGCTGACGCAGGCATTTTTTTGACTATTTTTGGATTAACGACAATGTATTTTGCCAGCTCGATGATACGAATCACAATTTTAATGTCTCCAGTTGTAAGTTTGCTTTGGGCTTTGGCAATAGTGCGGATTATGAAACCATTCATACTTTTTGTCAAAGAGTCTTCAGAACCTCTCAAAAGAAAGTTGAAGTTCAGAAATGTCATTGGAAAAGAAATTTCTGCAGGAATCTTAATACTAATGTATATTTTTCTGATTTTAACATACGTCGTAGGAACAGATTTTATGCTGTCACCAAGTGTTAGAGAAGGACCGAAAGTTTTCACACAAGCTTATTCACCTGCGTCAATAGCTGCTGCCGGAATGTCAGTAGGGCAAATTTCATCTACCGTTACAGATTGGCTAAATGCGTTAACATGGATGCGTGAAAACCTTCCTCCCTCATCAAAACCTGGAGAGCTAGTTTACTTTAACGGTGAACTGGTTAATGGAACTGTTGTAGCGAGCTGGTGGGACTATGGATACTGGATAACAGCGATTGCTAACAGAACATCGCTGGCGGACAATGGCAGTTGGAACATGACGCAAATCCAGCAAATTGGTCTTATGTTCATGTCAAACGAGACCGACGCAATCAAGATACTAAGAAATTATCATGTTACTCATGTAGTAGTATTCGTAACCTTCACAGTTAGAACTGACTCAACTTACGGATACTCCTATCCAGTTTTTGTATCAGTGGGTGGCGACAATGCAAAATGGACGTGGATGGCAAAGATACCAGGTCTTAATGATGCTGATTTCGGAAACCTAACAGGCTACCTAGGATATGACTGGTATGATCTTAACGATGACAAGTCACCGTTTGACTCATACGGCAATCCTCAACAAGGTGAAATTTTAGTTAACAGTCGAGGCCAAAACACAACACTTTATAAACTTATGCGTTACGGAATGGAAATGACTGTGGGGGGATACTCTGCAATTTCCCTTCAATATTTTGAAGAAGCATACTTTTCGCAAAAGCATGGATCACCAAGCGCAGCCCCGGGAACCAGCTATATACCCTTAGTCTGCATTTATAAAGTTAAATACCCTACAGAGTAAGTGTGAAAAAATACATAATCTATTAAAAAATGAAAGAAACATTAATCTACTTGCAGATTTAGGAAAACAAATCAGAATAATAGATGAGATTGTTTGAATTTTTTATTGCCTAATCGCCTAAAGAAGGCGATATTTTTAATTTACTGGAAATTGAAGATACCTATTTAGAGGATTTTTAATACGAATATATTTTAAGAAAAAGAACTAAACCCTGTTAAAAAGCATCTTATTCACATAAAGACTGAATTAAACATTAAGCATCTTTTCTTTTTTAATAACATTTATTTTTTTAATGACATTTATAATCTTCTTGTCATCCTATCTCGGCAATTTGCCACTTTTTTGAGAAAAATCTTTTTAGCAGATTATGGGAAGAAATCCTGTAGATTTTGTTAAAAAATAGGTTTTATGAATATTTTACCTTAAAATGTCAGCAAGAATGCTTTAAGCTGAAGTGCTATGTGCTGTAACAAATATACTGTACAATATGATGAAAAACATTGTAAAAAATTTATTCTGAGACAAATTTTTGCTTAAAACTGCTGGTTACAAACCTCCAATTGACTGGCGAATATGGCTAAATGTGATAGCGCAATGCCATAATTTACGTTAGCTTTTGTTAAGCATATGGTTTTTAAGGCAAGAAGTATTTTTAGAAACGCAATGTCTACCATACTAAATGAGTAGTAAACATACAGTTTTAAAAAGAAATTGCAAGTATATGAAGAAAATATCTATAGGAAATTTTTCAAGAAGATTCTTACTGCTGGAAGAGTTTATGTAAATGTTGCGTGGGTTACTTTTGTGAATATAACGCTGTTGGTGGCACGCTTATCATTGTTGGAAAGTTTTAAATTTGTTTAAGCATCTTGATTACTTTTAATCAGTAGCTAAAAAAGAACTGGATAAACTATGTATACGTTAAGAAGTAGGGGAAACCAAAGGTCAGCCAGTTTCACTCAAGATTTAGATAAAATGTTTTTAGAAAAAGGTTAGGTTACAATTTTTTCTTGCACTGAATGGTTTTAAGAATCTTAGGTTACAATCCAAAACATCGAACAGTGATAAGACTTTCAAAAGTGATTCTTAAAATGATAAATAAGAGACTTAATAAAGTATATAACTGGTTTCTTATGGATTACAGCAAAAAAGATGATTAAATGCATAGATTAATTTAATCTTTTCAAATTTTATATAGATTTGTATGTCCAAATGTCCAAAACAGGAATCTTACAGATATTAATAACAATTAGATTATAGGCAAGTTCCATTTAGTTTAAATACCTCTTTTTTTACATTAAAGAAAACAAGAATTAAATCTGCAAATAACGATTTTGTCTTGGATGTGTGTAAAGTGACAGAGCCTGAACAGCAGTCTCTTACGATTCTTTATCAATGCATGAAATGTGGGGCAATTGTCAAGCCTACTGAACTTGAACTTGGTGTAAGATGTCCGTTATGTCGTTACCGTATTCTCGTGAAAGTTAGGCCGCCAATTGTAAAAAGAATTAAGGCGCAATGACAGTTCTTCATCTTAAGTATTTTCAGTATTAACTACCCTATTCTCCACTTATAATGTATACCTGATCTTAATTGCTAATATTGCATTCTACCTTATATCTTTAAAAGTTATAAATTAGTGAACAATAACAGAACGGGGTTTAAACTTTGGAATACAAAGTAAGGAACATAAGTTTGGCAAGTGAAGGTGAACTCCTTGTTGAATGGGCTGAAAAACACATGCCTGTCTTAGATCAAATAAAGCAAAGATTTGAAAAGGAAAAGCCTTTTGATAGCTTAACAATCGGTGCTTGTCTTCATGTAACTAAGGAGACAGCTGTTCTTATGGAGACATTAAGGGCTGGTGGAGCCAAGATCGCAGTCTGCGGATCTAATCCTCTTTCCACTCAAGACGAGGTAGCTGCCTTTCTAGCGAAATCTGGAATTAGCGTTTATGCTTGGCGGGGCGAAACAACAGAAGAATATTACTGGTGTATAAACAAAGTTATTGACCAAAAACCTGTGATAACTTTAGATGACGGTGCAGATCTTGTTGGCACCTTGCACGCTTCTCGAAAAGACGTTCTTAATACAGTTAGAGGAGGAACAGAGGAAACTACAACAGGAGTGATTCGGCTGAAAGCCATGAGTGAAAAGGGAGAACTTAAGTATCCAATAATTGCAGTTAATGATGCTTACACAAAGTATCTTTTTGATAACCGCTATGGTACGGGTCAAAGTACGCTCGACGGCATCTTGCGAGCTACAAATGTTTTGGTTGCTGGAAAAAGGTTTGTTGTTTGCGGCTATGGTTGGTGCGCACGTGGCATCGCACTTAGAGCTAGAGGTCTAGGGGCTCAAGTAATTGTGACCGAGGTTAACCCATTGAGGGCGCTTGAGGCTTTGATGGATGGGTTTCAAGTCATGCCTATTGCTGATGCAGCTGAGCAGGGAGACATTTTCGTTACTGCCACTGGGAACATTAATGTCATTCGAAAAGAACACATGCTGAAAATGCGGGACGGCGCTTTACTGGCTAATAGCGGTCACTTTAATGTTGAAATCAGTCTTTCTGGACTTGCAGAAATAAGCATCAAAAAAAGAACAATAAGATCTAACCTTGAAGAATACACGTTAAGGAATGGCCGAAAAATTTATCTGCTCGCTGAAGGGAGGCTTGTGAACCTTGCTTCAGCAGAAGGACATCCTTCAGAGGTTATGGACATGTCTTTTTCTAACCAAGCTTTATGCGTTGAGTATTTAGCTAAGAATACCTGTATGAGAGCAGATGTTTACAATGTGCCCAAAGAAATAGATGAACTAGTTGCGCGTTTGAAACTAATAGGGACAGGAGTACGTATAGACGAGATGACTGGAGAACAAAAAGAATACATTTCTAGCTGGAAGTCAGGTACAATATAAGAGCTAAGATAGTTATTATGTAATCTGTTGCTGTACGTAGTGGGTAGTTAATGCATAAGAAGCGAACTTAATGACGACATATCAGTTCCCATTGGGAATGCGGTACTCAACTTTGGAGGAGAGAAAACAGTTTTTATACAGAAGAGTTTGACCTAACTAGTGTCGAAAAATGGTTTGTTCATAAAGTTAAAAACCTGTCTTTGCTGTGATTATTGGAAGACACACAAAAATTTTTCCACTTGAATATGCAGAAGACGCTTCCACGACTATTCTTATTGATGAATACAAAGATTTACATGATGTCAAACGCCAAATTATCGAGTTTCTTCCCGAGTCAGTTTACTGTGATAGAAATGTTTATGATAAAAATAGAAATGTTCAAGGTCAAGAACTTGCTTTTGACATCGACCCAGAAAACTTCATGTGCCCCATTCATGGAACATTAGAAGAAAAGATGAAACGCCAGCAGGGACTGATCTTTTGCAAATTCGAGTTTATGATGGCTAGAGATGAAACATATAGACTTTTTGAAAAACTTCTTCTCTCAAATAAAGATAGTTTATTCTGGTCGAGGTTTTCACATACACGTTTTTGATGAAGGCGTGTATGATTGGAATTACCAAAAAAGATATAGACTAGCAAAAAACTAAAGAAGAACGGATTCTTGGTTGATGAATGGGTTGCATGCGGAACCATGAGGTTGATTAGGCTACCTTCTAGTCTTCAGGGAATGGTCTCAAGGATTACGGTTCCCGTGAACATTGAAGATCTGGAAAAGTTTGACCCAACGCTTGACAAAAGATGTGCACCAAAGTTTCTTTCCAACAATCAATTTGTAGGCGATTGCTTGTCTGATTTCGAAAGAAGGTAAACAAATTTCCAATAGAGATTGTCACTAAAAATTATAAAAGTTTATGGAAAAATCCAGCTTATTAGGAAGAAAGCCTAATTATCACCTAGAGAAATTGAGGTGAAAAAGGCAAGTGAGCGAGGAGAAAAAGAAGAAACACTATTATTATAAGAAAAAAGAAAAAAAAGCTAAAGAAATAAAAAAGAATAAACATTTATTTAAAATCTTGCGTAGCACCTTCAAAATCTACAAGAACGCAATTAACAATTATTAGACAGGCACAAAACCAGTAAAACCGTCTGGTATGTATTTAGGTAGTGAAAGTTTGGAAATAAATATGAAATGTTTGAAAGAAATTGCGAGAGAGGTTTGTTCTGCTGTACGTCCCCTTATTGGAACCGAAGAATCTAAAAAAGTTGTTGGGAAAGGGTTTGGAGGAGACTATACATTATTGGTTGACAAAATTGCAGAGGACACAATAATCAACTACCTCAAACATCGAAAGATTTCATGTGTTTTCATAGGAGAAGAATGCGGCATTTTGAATCTGGGGGAAAAACCTAAATCTTACCTCATAGCTGACGCCATAGATGGGACAACCAACGCTACGAAAGGAATAAACTTCTTTTCTACATCTTTAGCTGTGTCGCCAACCGATAATTTAGGCGATATACAGATTGCATTGGTCATGAACCTTTTGACTAAAGAAATATTTGAGGCAAAAAAAGGTGAAGGTGCAAAGTTCAGAGGAAAAAAAATTAAGACATCTGAAACTACATGTCTCAAAGATGCAATCTTAGGCATTAACATTTCTCGTTCGTCTGATTCGGTTGAACCGACATCTCCTTTCATGAAAATTGCCAAAAGTGTGAGGTCTTTCGGTTCAGCTTCTCTAGAAATTTGCTATGTCGCTTCAGGGTGTCTTGACGCCTACATAGACATAAGATCTATGCTTAGACCGTTTGACTTTGCTGCAGCACTGTTGATTGTCTGGGAAGCTGGTGGTGTAGTTTTCCAACCTGATGGTAGAGGATATGACGGTTATTCACTCAGTGAAATAAACCGTTTCTCGATCTTGGCTTCAGCAAACGAAAGATTGGGCTGCGAAATAATGTCTATCATCTAATAACTTTTGTGTATACGTGATGAACCATGTCACGGAAATTTAGTCAGCTAAAAATTCTTAGTCAGGACACAGCCTTTTTGATTAGTACTAATTCAGAACGAGCATTAGTGGTCTCTGACATTCACATAGGCTGGGAAGTTGCCCTAGCTGAAGAAGGTATTCATGTATCTTCACAAACTAAACGACTTTTTGAAAGGCTCAAGAAACTACTTCAATACTATAAGCCAGAACAACTTGTAGTTTTAGGCGATGTCAAGCATACTTTTTCTAAGATTGATCTAGAAGAATGGCGTGATGTGCCTTGGTTCTTTGAGGAGGTATGCAAAATTGTGCCCGAAGTTAAGGTTGTGCCAGGGAACCATGATGGTGACTTGGGAGCTTTGTTACCTGAATCCGTCGATCTTGTTTCTCATCGAGGAATTAGAATTGGGAATGTAGGGCTTTTCCACGGCCATACTTGGCCTGACGTTCGTTTGCTTGAATGTAGCGTTTTGGTCATGGGGCACGTTCACCCAGTAGTGGTTTTTTCTGATTGCATGGGGTTTCGCATTTCTAGGCAAGTTTGGGTTCTAGCTCCATGCAAAAAATTGCTTTTAGCAAAATCGGTATTAAAGGGAAATGATGTGAAAGTAAGAAAAAACGAGAATCCTAAAGAAGTTTTGAAAACTAAATTTGGAGTGACCCTTAAAGTTGAATCGCTCATTATTATTCCATCTTTTAACAATTACCTAGGAGGTCAAGCTATAAATGCTTCATCTATTTCTAAAAGGAAAAAATTTGAGGAATTTATTGGTCCAGTTCTACGTTCTGGAAGCATTAACATTAAGGAAGCTGAGGCTTATTTTTTAGATGGAACTTTTCTAGGAACGATAGAACGTCTTAGAAAGATGTCTTGAGGCTTCCAGCATTGTTTCATTAAAGGTAAAGAGTTGAAGAGAACCTTGGATAAAGAAAGGGCTGACATTAAGTTACTTCTGGAGATTTGTTTTGTATGCAAGGAAAAGAAGCAGTTGAGTGATGACCATTTCGCTAGGTTGAAAACCATTTTTGGTCAACGGTTTAGTAACGCTTGGACTGCTGTTGAGGAATCAAGGGTTAAAAGATATGTTTTTAATCCAAGTAATCGTGTAGTTTGGGTGGTAGTGGGAAGAAAACGTGATTATATAGTGTTGCCTGCTGTAGGGTTCTGTTCTTGTGACGACTTCTATTTTGGCGTCATGGAAGGGAAAGCTTTTCTTTGCTATCACCTTATTGCTCAAAAGATTGCCGAGTCCTTGGGAAGGTATGATCAGATCGAGGCAGATGACGACCTTTACGAAATATTAATGAAGGAGTGGAAAGAAGTAACATCTTAAATATCAATGGACATAAAATAAATGA
>CAZIFH010000118.1:0-16000 GCA_964539065.1 uncultured Candidatus Bathyarchaeia archaeon
CTCTTTTTCTTTGTTTTGAATGATTATTTCATGACTAAGTGTGTGAGTGAGGCTTGAGCGAGAAAAAAGTTGAGGTAATGTACTTTTATTCGGATATTCATGAAAATGAAAGAAAACTTTCAAAAATAACTAAGAAACTTGGTCAAGAGCGAAAAGACATTCACATACGCTTAGTTAACATCGACGATCCTGGAAACAATGAGTTGGCAGAACTTTACGGCGTGAGCACCGTCCCATTTTTGGTTTTCTTGACTCCAAAAGGTGAAGTTGCTGCTAAGAGGTTTTTGCCTCTGTCAGCTGAAAAGGTTGTGTGCGAAATTACGGATCAAATTAACAAAGGCGAGCTTCCCAACATTATAGTTGAAGAACTGAAGACAAAGATTCTCGATGCCTTAAACTCTGTCACGAAAAGAAGTGACCTCACAGAGATTGTAGCCGAACAAATTGCAAATGATCTTACTGAGACAAGTGGAAAAACAGAATTATATGAGCTGATAAATTCTCACATCAGCGCGATTAACCATGCGATCAGTGATCTTGAAGAATTCAAAAGAGTTTTGCAAAGATACTCTAAAAACCAAGGAAGATTCGTCGCTTAGCCAATTTTAGCTAATATATGAAATTTTCTCTTCTTCTATTCTCCGACTTATCTTTTCAGAGTCTCTTCTTTGCTCTTCAATTCTACGCATTCTTTCTTCAATCTGTTGATACTTAACAATTTCTTCATCTAAACCTGAAAGATCTACTTCAAACCCTAGCATCTTAGAAATAACTTTCACAACGCTTTTGGCAGCCTTTGGGTCAGGTAAATATCCAGGAGTTTCTGCAAGCAAACATGCAGCTTCTAAATTTCTGAGATTAGCTAACCCGATAAGCAGTCCAGCAGTTCCAACTATTGGGTTTCCAGGAGGGGTGCTTCTCACCCCCATCTCTGAAACCTTTGATATTAGTTTATTGTTTGTAGCGGAAATGAAGACTTGAGGTTCGTCTTTGGTTTCTGTGCGGTATCCTCCTATTGTTAATATCATTTTGACGTTATTTTGTTCAGCAAACTTTAATATTGAGTCGGCAACTTCATACTGACCTTCAATTGTCTGTGGTTGAGTATCACCAGTCAATAGAATTAAATCGTTTTCTCCCTCATCGTTTTTCCAGCAATAGAACTCTGATCGAAGAAGCCTAACCGTTCCAGTCTTGTTAACAAGTACATAGTAAGCGTAATGTGGAGAGTAAAGTTCAGCAATTTTTTGGGCTTCCAGCTTCTTTACAAGGTATTCAACTACGATTTTCCCAACCATACCTTGACCTGGCAGTCCCTCGATAAGAACAGGGGATTTAAGCTCAGCTTTTTCTTTCATTATTATTGTGGTTTCTTTCATTTTTCTGGCTCCTCATCATGCCCTTATATATCCCGTATCTATCGTCAGGCGAAAACCTAGCTGGGTGAGGAATATGTGTCTTTCCACCACAGTATGAGCATCTATCTTTTTTAAGCGTATATTTTCCACAGCGTGTACATTTTCTTATCAGCCAAACCATCAAGACTATCCTCTTTCAAAAGTTCCTTGTCCACCTACTCTCTTTATCTCCTCTACAGCAATGTCTGCAACTCTCTTCATTATGTCGTTTGCCTCTTTGTGGTCGCTCGCCGTAATCTTTATCCGATACTTTGGAGGGGAAATGGTATATATCTCGATTTTCGCTCCTCGAGCTACATCGACAGCTTGCGCTTTCTTAAGTGCCTCTTTAATGCGGATTACACCATCTGGTTTAGGACAGCTAATGTTGAGAATTCCTTTGCTCTTCACAGTACTTATCCTGATTTTTTCCTTAGCAATCTCGGTGATGGCTTCAGCTAGGTTCTTAGGTATCCCTTTTTCCAAAAGCACGCTAATTCCTTCTCTCACAGTTTTTGCAAGACCTTCATATATAGAGCCGAATGCTTGTTCAAGAGGTATACCAGCTTTTTCGTAAACTTGTTCTATTGGCATTTCAAGTTTCTGGGAAACACTTCTAAACAAACTTTCTGCCTTTTTTGTTTGTTTCCACTGAATAATTTTTTCTCTTCTTTCACTTCTTGTTACTCTTCTTAAAGAAAGGTCAATGTGGTTTTTTTCTGGATCCACTCTTAAGACTTTCAGAACAAGTTTTTCTCCTTCTTGTACATAGTCTCGAATGTTTTTTACCCAGCTTGAAGAAATTTCAGAGATATGCAGAAACCCTTCTTTCTCGTATTCATCTATCTTGACATAGACGCCATAATTCGTTATCTGTACGACAGAAGCTACTACAAGTTCGCCAATTTCAGGCCACTCTTCATTTCTCTGGAGAATCATGTTTTTTACTCCAAAACTCTTACAACTTCGCCATTAATCTTAGCTTTGCCACCTTTCGGTTCAGCAAGGGTTGCGCCGCAGATGTTGCATTTAACTGTTATCGCTACATGACTGAAAATGGACTGCTCATTTCCACAGTCTGGACACTTAACTTGAAGAAACACTGTTTTAGGTTTAGGTATAATTTTATCCCATTGGTTCATATTCAGCTCATCCTTTTTCTTACTGGATGTTTATTTTTCTCAGTCTAATTCCTTTTCTTTGCTTCGTATATCCGCATTGTTTGCATTTAATTTTTAACGATTGTTTCTTAGTTGTTTTTGCCTTTCTTTTTAACATAGGATACTTTTGTCCACCATACCCTTTTCTTTTGCGTTCATGTTGGCGTTCTCCGATAGCAAGTGCTCTCCTTCTTCCTTCCTTGTAAATGGAAACGGAGTGAATAGTATGTGTCTTGCACCTTGGGCAATATGTAGAAAGTTCTTTGGGTACATTCATTTCAGTCACTCAGTCTTGATTGGACAGTATAGAAGACCTAAATGGCATAGTATTTAAATGTTGTGAGTAATGTTGGTCAACCGTTCCTTAATGGTGTCTACGAAATAAACGATGCCGCCTTGTTCTTCTCTTCTTTTATAATGGTATTGTGCTGCCTCTTTTAAGTTTGATTTTGGCGTAATTTTGTACCCAAGGTATGCCGCGATTATAGCACTAACCGGGTTAACAGCATAAGCTATGACTTGTACTAAGCTTGGCACACTATACAGTTCGTCGTAGAGGCTTGGGATTTCATTCGCTAAATCAATCCATGACATATTACTGAAGTATAAAGAGGTTAGGTTAACCACTCTAATTATTGCATCTGTAAAAATATAAACTGCAAAAGTGACAAGCAAGGCTTCATCAAGCCTTCTAGTTTTTAAGAGAAAAACCGCTACAACCGCTCCAAGAAAAGATGGAATAAAATACACTTCAATTCCTTCTGGAATGAAAAAACTGATTATTATAGCGAGGAAAGCTCCAAGTAATCCAGTTTCGAGAAGTTTTACTGGAATCTCTGGAGTTGGTGCTTCAATTTTTTTCTTAACTGGAGTTCCACAATTAGGGCAGTATTCCGCTACTGCGGGCAGAGATAATCCACATTTTTCGCAGCTTGTCAAAATACTCACCTATCTAAATTGTTTGTTCTATTAAAAATGATTTTGCATTATAAAAACTTGTTTCTAAATTTTATCATAATTGACTAAAGATATACAAGAAAATATCTTGCTTGAACCATAGTCTTAAATTTTTGGTTTAGAATAGATGTGTACCCTTTTATCTGCACGTAAATTTTATAATAAAATTCCTACTATTATTAAACTGCTTATACTCGTTATAGTGGGAATTTAAATGAAGGAGAAAATACAGCAGTATTTGTTTCAATCATGATAATCCGTTGATATATTCTCGGCAGATGTCATTACGATGCATGTCCAACAGCACATCAAGGTTTAGGAATAATTAAAAAAAGCTGAACAAAATATGTATCTAGACTGAGGTCGATATCTATACAAACGATCATCTGGTAAAATCGGCAAAGAAGAAGTCGATATAAAGGTTGAAGTTGTTGGTGTCAAGGTTTCACTAACGATTTTCTCAAAACTGCAGCTATTTATTTTTCTGAATAAGATAAAATTCTTAGGCATTTAGCAGATTAAAATCCCGTAAATTCGTCTTTTCCATGTCTTTGTGTACACATCTGTTTTTAGAGTCACCTATAAATTAGGTTGTTCTACGCTCTTTTTGTAGCGTAATTGCATTATATCGAGTCATAGATATTTATTATTTTGCAGTATTCATAAATGTTTTTAAACGTGTACTTAATTTCACCAGTTATAAGATACTAGGAACCACAAGATTTAGAATGAACAAATAGGTATCAGAAACATATTTATTACAAACAACTTTCTATTTGAGTGACAACGGAGAAATATATGCATGAGCGGTTCAGCCAAGAGTGCACAAATAAACACTGAAAAACAGGAAGATAACCCCATTAAAAAACAACCCGAAGTTAACATAGGTACAATTGGGCATGTCGACCATGGGAAAACAACATTGGTTGAATCGCTGACAGGAATTTGGGCTTCAAGACATAGCGAAGAACTTAAACGAGGAATTACGATAAAGCTTGGATATGCAGATACAGTAATATACAAATGTCCTAAATGCCCCTCTCCACATAACTATACAACACACGAAACGTGTTCAACATGTGGAGCGAAAACTGAATTTGTAAGAGCAATAAGCTTCGTCGACGCACCAGGTCATGAAGCGTTAATGGCAACGATGCTTTCAGGTGCTGCAGTTATGGATGGAGTTATCCTAGTTATTTCAGCAGACGAACCTTGTCCGCAGCCTCAAACCCGCGAACACCTTGCAGCTATCGAGATAGCTGGCATCAACAAAATAGTGATCGCCCAAAACAAAATTGACCTAGTAGACAGAGACAGAGCGATAAAAAACTATTATGAAATTAAAGCATTTACAAAAGGAACAATAGCTGAGAAAGCTCCAATAATTCCAATCTCTGCTCAAAACCAAGTAAACATTGACCTCTTACTTTATGCAATGGAAAAAAATATTTCCACACCGAAAAGAGACTATAGTAAACCACCAAGGTTGCATATAATAAGATCCTTCGACGTAAACAAACCAGGAACACCAGTCGACAATCTCGTTGGAGGTGTGATAGGAGGAACAATATTCCAAGGCATATTCAAGGTCGGTGACGAAATTGAAATCAGACCTGGAATCACAAAAACTTCGACAGACAAATATGAACCAATTTTTACAGAAATTGTTAGTCTTCAAGTAGGAAATCAGCAAGTCAGAGAAGCTTGTTGTGGAGGACTAGTAGGTGTAGGAACATTGTTAGATCCTTCAATAACTAAAGCTGACGGTTTAATCGGAAATATCGTTGGAAAACCAGGAACTCTTCCACCGACAAGATACGATATAACTCTTGAGTTCCATCTTTTTGAAAGAGTCGTCGGAACTAAAGAAATGCTTCAAGTTGAAGAAATCAATATCGGTGAAGTTCTACTTCTGGATGTTGGAACAGCGCCCACGGCGGGCAAAGTAATCAACAAAAAAAATGCAGTAGCTGAACTTCATCTCACTCGTCCAGTATGTGCGGAAGACAATTCACGTGTTGCTGTAAGTCGAAAAATTGGTGGAAGATGGAGGCTTATAGGATTCGGAATCATTAAATAGATGTAGCCTTTATCATTTTTGAAATAAAATATAAAAGGTGCATGAGTCTTGAATCATAAAGAACGTTTTACTAGAACCTTTGAATTTAAAGAAGTTGACAGAGTTCCTGATTATGAGTTTGGCTTTTGGGAAGAAACAATTGACAGATGGCATAAGGAGGGTCTTCCACAAGACAAAAAAGATCTCCGAAGCGTCGAATTATACTTAAAGCTTGAAGGATATGATTTCCTAGAAAAGGTTCCTGTAAAAACTGGATTCTGGCCAACATTACCTGGTAGAATAATAAAAGAGGAAGAAAACCGTGCAGTCATAGACGATGGAATTGGCGGTATATATTTGAGCACGGTTGGATCCTCCTCGATTCCACAGTACATTCGTTACCCAATTAAGAATAGAGAAGATTGGGAAAAATTGAAGGTTTTCTATAATCCAGATACTCCTGGACGTTTCCCAGTTAACTGGGATGAAGTTGCTGAAAGATACAAAGACCGTGATTACCCTCTTTATATGCATATCGGCAGTCTTTATGGTTACTTTAGAAATTACATGGGTGTGGAAAGAATCTCAATAGCGTTCTACCGTGAACCTGATTGGATAGCAGAAATGATGGATACGGTTGTTGATTTATGGATTACATTGATACGTAAGACTCTGCGAAAGGTGAAGGTAGACTTTGTCACTTGGTGGGAAGACATGTGCTATAGTAAAGGTCCGCTTCTGTCAGTCCGTCATTTCGAAGAATTCATGGTTCCCCGATACAAAAAAGTCACGGACGTCCTAAAAGAGTATGGTGTTACACTTAATTTACTAGACTGTGATGGAGACATTACGCTTCTTGTTCCAGGATGGCTTAAAGCTGGAATTAATTGCATGTTTCCGCTCGAAGCTCGTTTCACAGATATGTATAAGCTACGTGAACAGTTTGGTCATCGTATACTGCTTATGGGAGGTATTGATAAACGCGCTTTGATTGCAGGAGGAAAAACAATTGATAAGGAGCTTGAACGGATAACTCCGATGCTTGAAGATGGCGGTTACATTCCGATGGTTGACCATAGATGTCCGCCTGAAGTATCATTTGCAACTTATAAATATTACCTTAATAAAAAGAGAATTCTAATCGGCAGAACTGATGTGGAACCGCTTGACTAATTTATTTCTACTATGTTTTAATAAATTTTTTAACGAAAATGCATCTTTATTATGTAGAACCATAAAAGTAACATCCGGTTTCAACCTATGAATAAAATTAGGGTCAAAGCACCATGCAGCTCAGCTAACCTAGGTTCTGGCTTCGATGTTTTTGGCTTGGCGCTGGAAGCATTTTATGACACTTTAACTGTGGAGCTTACAAATAAAGGCATAGGTATAGAGGTCACAGGGCTTGGAGCTAAGGAGGTACCAATTGACGTAGACAAGAATACTGCTGGAATCGTCGCCAAGATTTTAGTCGCAGACCGTGGAGTGGGCGTAAAGTTACATTTGGAAAAAGGCATACCCTCGAAAATGGGGCTCGGAAGCAGCGGAGCAGCAGCAGCAGCATGCGCAGTTGCATTAAACGATCTTCTGAACCTCAGACTAACCAAGAATGAAATTGTGAAGGTGTCAGCGATGGGCGAGGTGGCAGCAGCAGGAACAGAACATGCTGACAATGTTGCAGCTTCAGTGTTAGGTGGATTCACCATGGTTCAAACATGGAATGATAATCTTGTTACGGTTCGTTTAGATCCGCCGCGAAACATGAAGGTGGCCTTAGCTTTACCATATATTAAGACTCCAGAAAACAAGACGGCTAAAGCAAGGTCTGTTCTTCCAACGTCAGTTTTTTTCGAGGATGCTGTGGATAACGCTCGTAATGCAGCTTCACTAATAGCAGGGTTCCATTTTGGTGATGTAGAAATGATTGGACGTGGCATGACTGATTTGATTGTTGAACCAGCAAGGAAACATCTTATTCCAGGCTTTGATGCTGTTAAAAAGGCAGCTTTTAAGGCAGGCGCAGCTGGAGTGGCTATAAGTGGAGCGGGACCAGCGATTATCGCTATAGTAGACTCTGCGAAATTCTCCGCAGCAAACGTGGCTTCAGCTATGAAAGAAGCTTTTACTTTCGAAGGCATACGATGCGAGGCATGTTGTACAAGACCATCTTTTAATGGCGTGGTGAAGATTTAGTTTCTTCAAGTGAGGATTTGCTGATGAGTGAGAAAAAGCCAATTGTTGCCGTAACAATGGGCGATCCAGCTGGAGTAGGACCAGAAATTGCCATAAAGGCGCTTCCAAAATCTGAAATTAAGAACGTATGCAAGCCTATTCTAATTGGAGACTTAGGCGTTCTGCAAACAACTTCTCAACAGTTGAAGCTTAAAGTAGAGTTAAAGGTGATATGTAACCCAAAAGAAGCTATAGGTGAGCCGGGCGTAATTGAAGTAATAGACTTAAAAAATGTGAATTTAAGTTCTTTCAAAATTGGGAAGGTCTCCGCAGAAGCTGGTAAGGCAGCGATTCAGTACATCAAAAAAGCGGCAGAACTGTGCATTAGTAGGCAAGTAGACGCCATGGTGACAGGACCTATTAACAAACAAGCCATAAACTTAGCTGGAAGTCCATATATTGATCACACAGAAATGTTAGCTGCGTTGTGTGGAGTCAAGAGTCCATTAATGATGTTTTGTGTTAGAAAAGCGAGAATCTTTTTCCTTACTAGGCATCTGCCACTGGTTGAGGCTGTGAAGGAGGTTAAAAAAGATCGAATTGTCGAAATAGTTGTAAGGATTGCGGCTGAGCTTAAGAGGATAGGTGTAAAAAACCCTTTGATTGCTGTCGCAGCCTTAAATCCCCATGCAAGCGATGAAGGCTTACTGGGCAACGAGGAATGTTTAGAGATAATACCTGCTATTGAGGAGTTAAAAGCAAAGGGTTTTAACGTGGTTGGTCCTGTTCCAGCGGACACAGTTTTTGGTAAAGCCTTAGAAGGTCGTTACGAAGCAGTTTTGTCTTTATATCATGACCAAGGACACATTGCTGCCAAAACTGTTGATTTTTACGGCACAGTCAGTATGACACTCGGGCTTCCGTTCATCCGCACCTCGGTGGATCACGGAACTGCCTACGACATTGCTGGGAAAGGCTTGGCTAAATCGAAAAGTTTAGAGGAAGCTATAAAATTGGCTGCAGAAATTGTATCCAAAAGATGAGAAACCTAAGATGGTTAAGATAATTCTAGACTTAAACTTCGTCTTTGTTCCTTTTCAATTCAAGGTCGACGTGTTCAGTGAACTTAATAGACTTTTTGGAAAGGTTGAACCAATTATTCTTTCCACAACAATGGAAGAGCTTCAACAACTCGCGACAAAGATGTCTCCTAAAATGCGTAAACAAGCAGTTGCTGCACTTAAGCTAATCGAGAAGTGTGGTTCAGCTACTGTGGAGAAAAAAACTAACGAAAGTTACGATGATGTTATCCTCAGAGTAGCAAAGGAATGGAATATCCCAGTTGCCACAAACGACGCTAGACTTAGAAAAAAACTGAGAGAAGCCGGAGTAACAGTTGTCTTCCTTAGAAAAAAATCATACTTGACTATGGATGGGTTCTCTACATAGAAAAAATCTGCACATTATAGAATCACAAAACAACAAAAATTTAAATTATTTGTTGATGATTATTGTGTCTTTTCTTTCGGCACCTACTGAGACAATAGTTATTGGTACCTTCAAATGTTCCTCTATCCTATCAAGGTAAGCTTTGGCTTGTAGAGGTAATCCGTTGTAGCCTTTATTAACAATCTTGCGCCAATCCAACTTTTCCTTCCAGCCCTCTAGCTCCTCGTAAACAGGCTTGCATTTTTCGAAAAGGCTCAGATTGGCGGGAAAGGTATCTATTTTTCTATTTTCAGCCTGATAACTCACGCAGATTTTAAGCGGGTTGATGCCGCTGAGAACGTCTAGCTTCGTCACGACCAACTTCGATATGCCGTTAACCCTAATTGAGTATTTCACGGGAACTAAGTCTAGCCACCCGCATCTTCTAGGTCTTCCTGTAGCTGTTCCATATTCATGTCCTACGCTTCTGATTTTTTCGCCAACTGTATCCGTCAACTCGGTTGGAATTGGTCCAGTTCCCACCCGCGTGGTGTAGGCTTTCATAACTCCAATTACATCGTCGATTCTGGTTGGACTAACGCCGGTTCCAATGCATGCTCCACCTGCTACTGTACTTGAGGATGTACCGTAAGGGTAAAGCCCGTGGTCAACATCAAGCAAGGTTCCCTGTGCACCTTCGAAAAGAACAGTGTCACCTCTATCTAAAGCCTCATTTATTTCGGCTGAAATGTCGCATATAGAGTTTGCAATCATCTTTCCAAAACTCAATGCGCCTTTCAGAATTTGATCTTTGTCGAGAACTTCCTCTCCGCCATAAACATGTTTTATCAGTTTTTGTGCCAATCCAACAAGTATGTTGAGTTTCCACTTAAGTATTTCTTCATCCAAAAGATCGACAACACGGACTCCCAATCGAGCTACCTTATCTGAATATGCAGGCCCAATGCCCATCATTGTGGTGCCTGCTCTAAGATTGCCCTTAAACCTTTCCTGAAGCCCATCTAAAATTTTATGGAACCCAAAAACAACGTGAGCTCGGTCACTTATGTGAAGATCAAGTCTAAATCCATCCGTTCTTAAGGACTCAATCTCTTTGGTTAAAACCTCAGGGTCAATGACGACACCGTTTCCGATGTAAAGTCTCTTGTTATGAAGAACACCTGAGGGTATAAGGCGAAACTTATACTCTCTTCCGTCAACAGTCACTGTGTGCCCAGCGTTTGCTCCACCATTAAACCTAACTACACAGTCAGCATTTTCAGCGAGAAAATCGGTTATTTTGCCCTTAGCTTCATCTCCCCATTGAGTTCCAACAATAACTGTTCCGGGCATATCTTTCACCTTTGCTTCAATCTGGAGAAATGACTAAAATCTATTTAAACACTCCCCCTTATTGTCTGAAAGAATCGAAGCTCTGCACAAGCATCAACCAAATGAGTTAACCTACCTCCATTAATGGATTGTGAAGCCTTTTTCTGATTTTCTCATGACCCAATTATATTTCAACAGCATGGTTTGAACAGACAAAAATAGTAAAAGACCAATTTTCGCAACCCTATCTTTAGTGGTCATATAGACTTAAAAGTTTGTTTATACTTGCTATGAAAAGGGATCTCGTGTTGAGCAGAGAAAAAAGAAAATTGGTTTCAGAGGAAAGACCGCGGGATTTTCGTGACCGTTACTTTTTTCAGGTCTTGAGTCTGAAACGTTGTATGCTGACCTCTACCAAAAGTTGATTGACAATGGGACAGACGAAATTATCAAGCAACTGAAGTCTACAACTAAAGTTGAAAAAATCTTATGAAAAAACTGCGTGGGAAAAGATGGAACAAAACTGTAAACTCGAGAGCGAAAATCTTTTTAGGGCTGCCGCTTCATCTAAAAGGATCATAAAGAATCATTACATACACTAAGGGGGTAGTCAATGAAAGTTTTAGTAGGCACCGATTTTCACAGTAAAGAGTCAGTATTCAAAAATTTTGCTGAAAAAGCTGAAAAGAACAAGGTTGACGTAATATTAATATGTGGCGACATAACCCATTTCGGCAACCTCCAAGAAGCATGTCACCTTCTATCGCTTTTGGCAGGTCCAAAAGTACCAGTTCTATTTGTACCTGGAAACTGCGACCCCCCTTCGCTTGTTGGAGCTGAGATGAAAGAAGTGATATGTATTCATGGAAGAGATGTATCATATGGCGATTTAACTTTTCTAGGGATTGGGGCAAGCCCACCTACGCCTTTCAATACACCATTCGAAATGGCTGAGGACAAAATAACAGAGACCTTAAACCGAGCTTTTAGCAATCTTCCCGTAAACCGGTGGTTCATTCTTGTTTCGCACTCTCCTCCATGGAATACTAGACTTGACAAAACATCTTTTGGGGTTCATGCCGGTAGTATAAGTTTAAGAAAATTCATTGAAAAAAAGCAACCCTCATTAGTTTTTTGTGGACATATTCACGAGGCTAAGGGAAGAGACAAAATAGGCAGAACTGTAATTATTAATCCAGGTCCAGCAAGATATGGCAACTATGCTATAGCTCAGTTTGATACAGAGTTTACAATTGAACTTGACATGTTCTGATAAATCAAAAATATCTTTGAATACGCTTGTCTATTTTTACATTCTCTTCCATTTGATTGCTGAATAGACCGTTGGTCTAGAAATCTTTGTATAAGATGAGATAACATAGCTAAAAAGACGACATGAACAAAGATGAAAACTTACTATTTTGCGCATCTTATTTTATAAGACGGCGAGGCAACTTAATTGAAGTTTACGAATAACTCGTTGCTTGTTTTTAATGAAAATTCAGATGAAGACAAAAATATGAGTTTTTAATAAGTTTTTATAACACTACAAGAATTATTTAATAAACATAGCATACGCTTGCTCGATTGTCTCCACTTCCACAACGTTTAAAGAGTATCCAGCCTCATAAAGGTAACTTTGGAGGTCTACAACCTTCTGCTCGTAAGTGATTCTTGTCCAGCCGGGAAGAGGATGCGAAACCTTAGGTACATAAACGACGATTTTAGACTGCCCTTTAGGAACAATAAAGAGACGTGACCCGTTTTTAGCTGCTGCTAAAGCTTTTTCTAAGATTCCGCCTACCACACCAATCTCTCCTTCGTTACTTATTGTTCCCGTCATATACACGGTTGCGTTAAGGCTTTGATGTCTTATCGCTGCAATAATAGCGATAGTTATAGCCGCACCTGCGCTTGGTCCATCAACAACATCCACATCTTGGTTTGCCTCGATTGTGAGTATAACATCAGTTTTGCCCAGCGAAACACCCGTCATGTTTTCGGCTATCTTAACACCTGTCCTAACACTTGTCTGAATGTCGATGCCAATTCTAGGCACTGTGTCGACCAGTATTCTACCACTGCCTGATTGCAACTTAACATCCGCAGTCATAACAACTCCATGATACTCTACGTTAAATCCGCTTTGAACCGCTCGAACCGCAACTATCGGAATAGTTGCATGGCCAATGATCCCTATTGAAGCATTACCAGAGGTTATTAGAGCTGAGTAATAATCAGCTTGCGATTTGTAATAGTTGAGTTGACTTTTTGTCAAGTTCATCTGCTGCTCAAGACTAACATAAGAGTTTGAAAGTTCATTGAGCTGAACAGTCAAAGCACTCCATTGCCACAATGCATAGACAGATAGAGAGGCAAAAAATACATTTACCACTAAACATAAAGACAAAAGTTTCACATAAGAATTGTCATGGCGCTGATTCTCCAAACCAAATCACCTTTGTTTAGAAAATCTTTCTCTTATCAAGTTTCATTTTCATACCAAGATTTGATTATGATTAAGTTAATATCATTTTTCCGCAACCCATATATGTTAGTCTAGTTTCAGTAACCAAAATAATCGAAGTGTCAAAATTGAGTCAAAAATTAATCATAAATTCAAATAAAAAGCATAGAATTGCGGAGAACAAATTTTGTGAGGGAAAAGGTAGTGCCATTTAGTAAAGGCGATTTTATATTAATTGACTATGTTGCCAGATTATCAGAGACAGGAGAAGTCTTCGATACAACAGTTGAAGAAGAAGCTAAAAAAGAAAACATATACAAAGAGGGAGGAATATATGAACCAATCTTAGTTGTAACTGGAGAAGGATGGGTTCTAAAAGCTCTGGACGATGCATTACTGAATCTTGAGTTGAACAAAACTGAAAAAATTGAGATTCCGTGTGAGAAAGCTTTTGGAGTAAGAGATCCTAAAAAAATTAAGCTATATCCATTGAGGAAGTTGACATCTCAGGGAATTACCCCTCAAGTTGGAATGCGTGTTGAACTTGACAACCGCTTAGCCACAATAAGGACGATAGGATCTGGCAGAGTTCTGTTGGATTTTAACCCTCCTCTCGCAGGAAAAACGTTGATCTACGAGGTTATAGTTCACAAGAAACTTGAAACCACAGAAGAAAAGATACGAGCTCTTATCCATAGAAGAATTCCGCAAATTGATGCGAACAAATTTTCGCTTAACATCATAAAAGATGTCCTCAACATAAGTGTTCCAGAAGAAGCTTTCTACATCGAAGGCTTACAGATAACAAAAAGAGGATTAGCATTTGACATCCAGAAATTTTTCCCAGAAATAAAAACAGTTTCATTTACCGAAACTTTCAAGAAGACGGAGCAAGTTGAAGAAGAACCTTCTTCCGAGAAGCCTCAAGAGGACACTGAAAAATCTCAATAACCTCCAACACTTTGCATCTATCTCCGTCTTTTAGGCCACGTGGAAAACATAGTTCATAATTTTCGCATCTTTCGTTTCTACATTGAGGTGACTGAAAAACGACGATTGCATTTTGGATTGCGTGTTTGCTTGGCAGAGATGAGTAAATCTTGGCATCGATAACCTCGACTGCCCTCATTTCTATCTCATATTTTTTGCAGTGAATGATTTTATCACGTACAGCGATAACTTCATAAACTCGGTTAGGCTCCAAGTTTTGTACACAAACTCTAAAATATTCGCAGTTAAAGCACTTCGAGCCTGCTCCTTTATGTTGGAAAATGGTTCCAACATCAGCCTGGCCAGAACTTATCAAAGTTACAATTCTTTTACCACTCAAACTCTTTCCTTCTTAAAATTTAATCATCATAAACTAGTTTTTCTAGTCAATTACACCTGTGGACTTTGCTAAATCATAAGCAGTTTTTCGGGTTAAACATTTCTCATTCAATATTGTGTACCTTTCAGGCAAAATTGTAGAAGCCTTCAATAATGCTTTAACAATAAGTTCAGCTGGAATGCCGATGTCTCGAGCAGTTACTGGCGCCCCAACTTTTTTCAGTGCATCTCTAATCATCTCCCATTCTATGCCGTGAAGTTTAGCCATCATTATAGATCCTAGCCCACACTGTTCTCCATGCAAGGCTATATTTGGTGAAAACAAATCTAAAGCGTGACTAAAAAGGTGTTCTGAACCGCTGCAAGGTTTGCTTGTTCCAGCTATACCCATAGCTACGCCGCAGCTTACAAGGGCCTCAAGCAGCACTCTCACACCTTCCTCGGAGCAAGGCTTAAAAAAGTTCACGTTTTCAACAATGTGTTGGGCGCTCATCAAAGCTAGGCTTGCAGCATATTTAGCATAGTATTCATTCTTTTTTTCGTGAGCAAGTTTCCAGTCTAGGGTAGAAACAAACTTTGAGATTACATCTCCACATCCGCTTGCAATGAAACGATAAGGCACGTTTATTATGACTGAAGTATCAGCGATAACAGCGATTGGAGAGTGTGCCTTAATAGAAGAAGGCTTTTCAAGCCCTTTTATCGAAGCAAAGGGACTTGCCATGCCATCGTGCGATGCTGAAGTAGGAACACTAATGAAGGGTACACATTTGTGTGCGGAGCTAAGCTTTGCAACATCGATTTTTGTTCCGCCTCCAATTCCGAAAACCACTTGGGGCTTAAACTTTTCGATAGCTTCCTCAGCTTCTAAAACATCATTTAAAGTGGGTATGTGTGAAGAAACTATGTGACAATCAACTTTCAATCCTTCATTATATAACATTTTACCAACTTTTTGTGCTGCTATGCGATTTGTAATCTTTCCTGTGATTATCAAAACTTTTCTGTTAAATCCCAAATTTTCGCAAACTTCATAGATTAATTCTAAACTTCTATCGCCGACGATTACTTCTCGTGGAAGATGCATGCGATGAACGTTTGAACTCAACAAATGTCCTTCCTGTTTAAATGTTTAATAGATACAATGTAATCAAATTTAAGTCTTCTTTGGCAAAAAGTTTCCAATGAAAGTGCACCGAAAATCCGAACTGTTTAAATTCCACCTTAACATAACTAACATGATTTCAGTATTTGATACTCTCTTATTAAAACTGACAAACAAGAAATTCACATTAAAATGTTTTCGGAGAAAAAGGAATGCGAAAATCAGGCGAAATGACACTAAAAAAAATAATAACTTTCAGAGATATAACCGCAAATATCTTAATGTCCAATTCTAATAAATGGATGACAGCAGGCTTTTTTGTATCTCACAAAAAGGAAGTAAAGATATGAGGTTATGTAACTATGATTGTTTCAGGTCTACTCACAAATGTGCAAAATGTTGAAACGTTAAAAGTAGAAATTGCACGCATTACAAAAAAGTTTTCTCGAACCTACTCTTTTCCATGCTTAGCTCAAATAATCAATAGGTGACATAATTGATGTGAATGGTACTCGAGAATTAAAGTATTGATGAAAAAAAATTCTGATTGTACAACTAAATGTGTAATTTAGGAGGCAAGTGAATATATTGGGT